>JADLBL010000025.1 GCA_020847735.1 Candidatus Eisenbacteria bacterium | reverse complement strand
GCGGTTGCCTGCGGGAACCCTGCCTGCTCGCGCCGCGCGACGCCAGCACTTCCTGCCCGCCGCGCGCGCCGCGCGTCCGAACGACGCTCAGCGCGGGCCGGACCGGCGAAGGTTGTCGGCGGCCAGCCGGTCGAGCGCCGCCGCCGCGAGCCGCTTCGCGCCCTCCCGGGCGTTCTGGAAGTACAGGATGGGGTCCACCAGCTCGGCTTCCATGACCGACAGCCGCCCGTCCACGCGCACGAGGTCGAGCCGGGCGTAAAGCGGTTCGAACGGCAGGGCCGCGAGGATCGCGGCGGCCTGGCGCAGGTCGTCGCCGGCGGGTGTGGCGGGGTCGGTGCTGCCGCCATAGATGCCGTGCGCGCGGAAGTCGCCGGGGGCCGGCTTCTTGAGCAGGGCGTGCGTGAAGGCGTCGCCGACGAAGACGTACATGTACTCGCCTTCGTCCAGCACGCCCTCGATGAGCGGCTGGACGAGGAAGTCCCCGCCCGGAGCCGCGGCCATGTCGCGTCGCAGCTCGCGGGCCACTTCGGTCGCCGCGACCCTGCGGACGCCGCAGGCGCCGCCTCCGACGCGCGGTTTGATCACCGAGCCGGCGTTGCCTCCGGCGAGCACCCACGCCTGCAGTTCCTCGGGGCTCGCCGACGACGCCAGGCGCGTGGGCACCACCGGCACGCCGCGTTCGGCCAACTCGACCAGGTAGGCCTTGTCCACGTTCCAGCGAATGGACTCGATCGGGTTCAGCACCCGGCAGCGCGACGCCTCGATGCGCGCCAGCGCCGCGAGGAAGCCGGCGAGGTCGTCAATGTAGTCCCACGTGCTGCGGACGAGGGCGAGGTCGTACCGGCCCCAGTCGATCGCCGGGTCGCTCCACGCGACGATGTCCGACTCGGCGCCCAGGCCCGTGAACGCCGCGGCGAGCAGCCGTTCGTCGGCGAAATACTCGTCGAGGTTCGGCACCTCCCAGGTGACGAACCTGGGCAGCCTCGCGCACCTGAGGATCGCGACGCGCATGGGGCCTCCGTGGGTCGTCCTACAGCGCGCGCGTCATGAACACGCTGTTTGGGTCGTCGGTGTAGCCGGCGAATGGCCCGCACCGAGCGAAGCCGAAGCTCTCGTAGAGCCGCCGCGCGGGCTCGAACTCGGGCTGCGAGCCGGTCTCGAGACTGAGCCGCGCGTAGCCCCGGCGGTTCGCCTCGGCGAGGATGTGCGCGAGCAGCGCCCGCGCGACGCCTCGGCGGCGCGCGGACCCGGCGGTGCGCATGGACTTGATCTCGCCGTGACGGGCGTCCAGCTCCTTCAGAGCGCCGCAGCCCAGCAGCGCGCCGCTCTCCCACACGGTCCAGAAGGCGATTCCGGGCTGGCGCAGGCCGTCCAGGTCGAGCGCGTGCACGCTTTCGGGCGGCGAGATGCGGCGCATGTTCGCGAGGTGCTCCTCGAGCAGCGCGCGAATCTCGGGGCCGCGCAGGTCGTCGAGCCGGATCTCCATGCGGCCGTGGTTCAGCGGAGCCTCGTGGGGCGCATCACCCGCCCGCCGGTGCCGGGCCGGGCGCCGTCCCGCGGACCGCCCACGCGCGCGCGCGCAGCCGGATGCGACCGTCGCGTTCGGCCGTGAGCCGGGCGGCGAGCCGGTCCCGAAGCGCATGCTGCTCCCGCGGGGCGAGCGTCGCGACGAAGGCGGGTGCCGGACCGGTGCCGTGCAGGAACGGACTCCAGTAGTCCTCGAACGAGGCGAACTCGGTGACGACCTCGATCGCCTCGCAGCGCACCGCGCCGAGGCCCGCTTCGCGGAAGAGTTCCGCGAGCGCCGGCCCGCGGCAGAGCGGGAAGCGGACGCCCTCGTCGAGCGCCGCGGCGCGTTCGTCCAGCGCGGCGGCTTCGTCCCAGAAAATCCTGAGGAACTCCATGCCTTCGGCGTAATCCCAGACGTACGCGGCGGCGACGCCGCCCGGCCGTAGGCGCGCGCGCACGGCGGCCAGGGCGGCGCCGGGGTCGGACACGAAGTTGAGCACCAGGCCGGAGACGACGGCGTCGAATCCTCCCTCGAGCCGCGGGAGCGCGCCCGCGTCCGCGACGAGGAACGACACGCGCTGATCGGGCAAGCGGGCTCTCGCGTGTCCGACGAAGGCTTCCGACGGATCGCAGGCGACGAGCGTTTCGGGTGCGCACGAGTGGCGGATCGCGGCCGTGAGGGCGCCGGTGCCGCAGCCGAACTCGAGCCAGCGGCCGCGCGGCTCGGGGCGCAGCCAGTCCAGGAACGCGGCCGCCATGAGCCGGCTCCAGCGGCCCATGTACATCTCGTAGGCTTCGCCCGCGACCCAGCGGTCGTCCGGTCCGGGGCTTGCGGCGGCCGCCGGCACTTGCGGACGGGGCTCGTCCGAACCGCGGCTCACGAGGGCGGCCTCGATCCCGTCTTCGAATCGCGGCGGGCGGAACGTTCCGCCGGCGCGACGGCAGCCGGCTCCCCGGCCAGCAGCGCGTCGAGCTTCCAGGCGCTCGCCTCGGCGCGGGCCAGCTCACGCCCGATCCAGTTCTCGATGACGGCGAGATCGGCAGGCACAGACGCGCTCTTCGCGGCGAGCGCGAGCAGGGCCGGGAGCGCACGCCACCCGCAGAAGCGCGCGTGCGCCTCGCGGGCGAACCAGCGGACGCCTTCGTGTTCGTTCGCGCCGATCAGCCAGCGCACATCGTCGTCGTCGCGCCAGGGCGGGGTGGCGTCCGCATCGCCGCCAGCGCGCCAGCGGGGGTGCGCCAGCGCGGCGTGCACGAGCGCGGCCGCACGCCAGCGGTCCTCGTCGCTCTCGCCGAGCTTCCGCCACGCGAAGGCGTCGAACACGCCGCGGCGCAGGCGCAGCGCGTCGAACAGGCGCGTCGCGGCTTCCTGCGGGTTCACGGCGTCGGCGGCCCGGCCGAGCGCGCGCGCGGCGAGCCACGCACACGCGACCACCCACGGCGCGGCCGCGCGCGGATTCCCGGCCGCTTCGCCGAGCGGGGCGAGCGGCAGCGCCGCGGCTGCCTCGGAACCGGCACGCCAGGAGTGCTCCGCCACCAGCGCGGGCACGCGCAACAGCGCGGCGAACGCCTCGCCGGCTTCGCGCACGGCGGCGTGCTCGTTGCCGGTCCATGGATCGCCCAGGCCGGCCATGCGCCCGCCGGGTCCGTGCGTGAACGCGCGGGCGCGCGCGATCAACTCGTGCACGTGCCGCTCGAAGTCCTCGCGCCGCTGCGCCGCGCGATGCGCGCCGGCGTCCGCGCTCCCGTCCGCGGCGAGCTCGGCGCGCGCGGCCGCGAAGGCCAGCGACTCGGGCACCGTGGCGAGCGCATGCTGCACGGGCGCGAGCTCGTGTTCGATCAGGTGCTCGTCGAGGTTCCGCACCCCGCGGCCCTGCAGCGAGTGGCAGACCTCGCCCCACGGGCGCCCGTCGTCGTGGACTTCACGCCAGTCGAGCAGCACGCGGGAGCCGTAGCCTTCCAGCTCGACCGGGTAGCCGTGCTGCGCCAGGTCGTGCGTGCGGTGCAGGAACTCGAGCCCGCTCACCAGGTCGCGGCAGCGCATCCAGGGCGCGCGCTGAGGCTCGAGGCCGAACGCTTCGGCGAGCGAGACGCGCCGGCTGGAGCGCGTCCCGCCTTCGTGCTTCACGGCGAACGCCGCCGACAGCCGGATCCAGCCGCGCGCCTGCGCCCAGCGGTTGTGGTACAGGACCAGCGCGCGTTCGTCGCCGCGACGGTTCGAGTAGGCGAACACGTCCTCGTTCACCGTCCCGCCGTCGGTGAAGCAATCGTAGAGCCGGAACTCGCGCGCGCCCGAGAACAGCGCGCGGCGGTGGAGCAGCGGCACGATGCGCCGCCAGTGCTCGGCGACCAGTCCTTCGTCGGGCTGCTCGATCCGCTGCGCGCGCCGGAACTCCATTCCGTACTTTTCCTCGAAGCCCTCGATCTGGCCGTGGCCGAACATCGGCAGGCCCGGCAGTGTCGCGAGCAGCGTGCAGGTGCCGAAGTACTTCTCGCCGCGCCCGAACTGGTCCACGGCGGTGCGCTCGTCGGGGTTGTTCATGAAGTTGACGTAGCGCTGCAGGATGTCGGCGTCGAACTCGATGGTGTTCTTGATGACGCCGCGGTAATTCGCGTTCTGCTCGTCGCGCAGCATGTTCATGAACGCGCTGTTGTAGACACGGTGCATGCCGAGCGTGCGGACGAAGTAGCCCTCCATGAGCCAGAAGGCCTCGGCGAGCAGCAGCGTGCCGGGCGCCTCGGCGGCGACGCGGTCCACGACCTCGCGCCAGAACTCGTGCGGCATGGCCCGCGCGAACTGCTCGGAGGTCATGCCGTGCTCGGCGCGCGAGGGGATCGCGCCGCCCCCGCCGGGCTCGGGATACCAGAGGCGCTGCACGTGCCGGCGCGCGAGCGTCATCGCGGCGTCGAAGCGGATGACCGGGAAGCGGCGGGCGACGTCGAGGATCGTGCGGATCACCTGCTCGCGCGCGGCCGGGTTCAGGTAGTCGAGCTGCGCGGTGTCGTTCCACGGAAAGCTGGTGCCGTCGTTGCCGTGGTACACGAAGCGCTGCTCGCCGCTGCCGCGGTCCACGCGCCGGAAGACGACGGCGGCGTCGCTGCGGTCGTAATAGTGATCCTCGATCCTGAGCTCGACGCGCGGATCGTCGGACAGGTCCGGGCCGTTGAACGTGTAGGCCGGGTAGGGGCTGTGCGGAAGCTGCAGGAACCACTCGGGGTGCTCGATCACCCAGCGCGAATCGAGGCCCATGTGGTTCGGCACCATGTCGCTCGCGAGCCGGATGCCGCGAGCCGCCGCGCGATCGCGCAGCGACCGGCAGGCGTCCTCGCCGCCGAGCTCGGCGGCGATCGCGTAATCGCGCAGCGAATACGCCGAGGCGGCCGCGTCGGGATTGCCGCACAGCTGCTTGATGCGCATGGAAGCGGGGCTGCGCTCCCACAGGCCGATGAGCCACAGGCTGGTGACGCCGAAGGCCGCGAGCCGGTCGAGCTCCTCGTCGGGAATCTGGTCGAGCCGCCGGACCTCGCGGCCGTACTGGCGCGCGAGCTGGTCGAGCCAGACGTTGGCGCTCTTGGCGAGCAGCACGACGCGCGGCATCCACTCCTCGTCGTCGCTGAAGCGTTCGTACTCGACGTCGCCGGCGCCGTAGCGGGGCACGGCTCCGGGGCCGGAGTCGCCGCCGAACTGGCCGCGAGCGGCGAGCCGCCGGGCGTGTTCGCGCGCTTCGAACCAGCGCGCCTCCTCGCGCAGCACGTCGAGGCCGACCAGCACGCGCGACAGCAGGTCGCCGAGCAGCCACGCCCAGTGTTCGCGCACGAACTCGAGCTGCGCGAACAGCGAGTCGGGCCGCGCGAGCGCGGGCGCGCGCAGGAAGTCCAGCAGGTTCGCGCCGCCCGGGCCGAAGTGCGGCCGCGTCTCGAAGTACTCGCGGAGCGCCGCGGTGAGCCGCGGGTAGGCGGTCGCCGCGGCCAGCGGCCGGTCGTCGAACAGCTCGAGGTAGCCGCCGCACGCCGGGTTCGCGGCCGTGAGCCACAGCATCATCAGCTCCTCGAGCGCGAGCGCGCGGTGCGGTACGCCGGCGGTCGTGCCCGCGAGCCACTCGGCGGCGGGCCGCGCCCCGCGGAACACCGCGAGCGGCGGGAACTCGTCCGTGAACGCGAGGAGCGTGCGGTCGAGCGCCTCGCGGCCGAGCCGGGCGGCGAACCAGTCGAGCGCGTCGAGGATCGCCCGCGGGTCGCGCTCGGCGCGAAAGCGGGCGACCGCGAGGTGCATCGCCTCGTCGAGCAGGCCCATCGCGTAGAGGTCGGCGGCCGATGCGACGGGCGCGCCGCCGCGCGCGCGCGTCAGGGCGAGCGCGAATCGCCGTGCCTCCTCGGGACGGCCGAGCACGACCCGGCCGTCGGTGGCGAGCAGCATGCCGTCGAACGCGCAGCGCTCGCGCGCCGCGCGCGAGACGTGGAACTCGAAGGGCAGATCGCGCGACATGGGTTCCCCGGGGCGGAAGTTGGCGGGCAGCATAACAGCCGGTTTGCGCGGCCGTCGGGCCCGCGCCGCGCGCGTCCGCGCGCCGGGCCGGGGAACGCGGGAGGCGGGGGCGCGGCCGCGCCCGGGCGGGCGGGGCGCCGACTCAGGCGGGCGGGCGGATCGCCAGGGTCGCGACGAGCGGCGCGAGCAGCCGGTCGAGCGGATGCTCGGGCCAGCGGTCCTCGTAGAGCGCCGCGAGCACGAAGCCCGCCTCGAGCTGTCCGCCCACCTGTTGCTCGAGCGTGTGCCCGAACGACAGCGGTTCGCCCTCGGCCTCCATGCGTGCGAGCCGCTCGGCGGTGTATGCCTCGAGGTCCGAGTAGGGCAGCGGGTAACGCGCGACGAACTCGCCGCGGTCCACCTCGGCGTCGTCGAACAGATAGAGCGCCGGCTGCACCCAGCCCGCGAGCAGCCGCCCTCCCGGCCGCAGCACGCGGAAGCACTCGCGCCAGACCGGGCCCACGTCGGGCACGAACGCGTTCGAGGCCGGGTGAAAGACGACATCGAACGAGCCGTCGGCGAACCGCGACAGGTCGCGCATGTCGCCCTGCTCGAGGCGGATCGCGAGGCCGTCGCGCGCGGCCACCTCGCGGTCGCGCGCGAGCTGCGCCGGCGAGTTGTCGAGCAGCGTCACGTTCGCTCCGGCGGCGGCGAACACGGGCGCCTGCTGGCCGCCGCCGGAGGCCAGCGCGAGCAGGTCGCGCCCGGCGAGCGGGCCGAACCATTCGCGCGGCACCGCGCGCGTCGGCGTCAGCAGGACCTGCCAGCGCCCCGCGCGCGCGTCGGCGATCACGTCCGGACCGACGGGCACCGTCCAGCGGTTGCCCCGCTCCACCTGACGGTCCCACGCGCGCTGATTGAACTCCCGGACATCCATCGCCAGCCTCCCGTTCATCGTGCGCCGAAGGCGATCGGCGCGTCGTTCAGCGCGGCGCCGCGGCGCCGGCGCCCTTCCCGGTCTCGGCCTGCTCGAGGAACGAGAGCGCGCTGCGGCCGAGCGTGCCGTTGGGGTTCATGCGCAGGCTCATGCCCACGAGCTGCCGGCCCTGGTCGAGCCGGCCGCGCGAGATCGCGATGAGCGCGTCGAGCGCGAGCTGCTCGGGCGTCGTTCCGCGGACCTCGTACATGCGGCGGCTGAGCGAGTCCGCGGTGCGAAGCTCGCCGCGCGCGACGTCGCGGATCGCCAGGTTGAGGAGCACGTTCGCGACCATGGACGGCGACTCGGGCTGTTGCGCGGCCAGTGCGCGCGCGAACAGGTCGCGGGCCCCCGATTCGTCGTTGCGGCTCATGGCCGCGATGCCGAGGCGCCAGTCGCGCCGGGCTTCGACGGACAGCGGAAAGGCGAGCCGGCGGCCGGGTCGCGTGTCGTAGGAGATGGCGAGGTCGGTGCTGTCGAAGGCGACGCCGTCGTTCTCGTAGGCGATGAAACGGGTGGAGGTGTCGCGCGACCAGACCTGCACGGCCGCGTCACGCCGGAATCCGTTGGTGGCCATTTCGGGCAGGCCGAGGTAGACGACCTTCCAGTTCCGGCCGTGCGGCGCGGCCCGCACGAGCGGCCCGGTCGCGGCCACCACCTTCTGCATGCGCGCGAGCCGCGCGAACGAAAGATCCGAAACCGCCGGCGGCGGATCGCCGGTCACGCGCCGGGCCGGTTCCGCGCCCGCGAGCGCGGCGACGCGCAGCGCGACCAGCGCCAGACCGAGCGCCAGGTGCGCGCGCGCGGCGGCGAGACTCATCGCGAAGGCCAGCGCCACGACCGGCACCCACGCGCGCCAGGCGTTCCAGTCGGGCAGCAGCGGGGCCAGCGCCGCGAAGCCGAGCAGCGCGATCAGCAGCGAAGCGGCGACCATGGCCGTGGCGGCGCGCTCGCGATTCGCGAGCGCGGAGCGGACCAGCAGCGCGATCGCCAGCACGAAGAGGATCGCCGTCACCGCCCGCAGCGGTCCTGCGTACAGGGCGGGCAGCGTCTCGACGTTGACCCCCGCCTTGAGCCCGAGCCGGAGCGCGGCGGGCCAGGCGCCCGCGAGCTTCGCCAGTCCGCCGGCGGGCAGCTGGACGCCGTGCGCGAGGGCGGCGCGGTAACCCGCCAGCCACAGCGCGGCGAGCACGGCCGCGAGCGCGGCGTCCATCCACGCCCGCCGGCCCTCGCGGCGCAGCAGTCCGCCGGCGCCGAGCACGACGAAGGCGAGCGCGCCGAGATCGTGCGAGAGCGCCGCGCCGCACGCCGCGAGCGCCGCCGTCCAGCGCCGCCCCGAGAGGACTTCGTGCGTGGTCAGCACGATGCCCAGCGCCGCGAGCAGGTGCTGGCTGCCGCTCGGCCAGGCCACCAGCACGCGCGCCGGCTCGCTCGCGATCACCGCCGCGGCGACCAGCGCCGCCGCGGGCCAGGGCACGACGCGGCGGGCGATGCGCGCGAGCAGCCCGGCCGTGAGCGCGAGGATCGCCACGTGGATCACCGCGACGGCCCACGGCGCGGCCGAGAGCAGCGGAGCCATGAGCGTGAACCACACCTGTCGAGAGAGCGGCCGCCAGTAGTAGGTCGCGCCCATCGAGTCGAGCAGGCCCGGCGGGCCCGGAAGCTGCAGTCGGCGGAGGAACTCGAAGTCGTCGGCGACCGGCGTTCCGAGCGGCGCGCCGCGCAGCGACCAGGCGAGCGCCGCCAGCGCCGCGAGCGGCGAAAGGAGGCAGGCGCGCGCGAGCCAGCCGCCGGCGGCGGCCGGCGGGGGGCGCGCGCCCGGGCGGTCCACGGGCGCGGCGCGGGTCGCGGAGGCCGCGCCCGCGCCGGGCGGCGGAGCCTTCGCCGTCCGCCGGCCCCTTCGGCTCACGAAGCAGGCCCGGGCGGGGCGTCGGATGGCGCCGCGGTCAACGCCGGCGCCGCGAACAGCGCGCGCGCGGGTCCGCGCAGCGTCACGCGGATCGAGTCGGCGGGCGGGACCTGTTCCGGATCGAGCCAGCCCTTGGCCGCCATCTTGCCGGCGATGAAATGCATCTGCGCGCGCGCGAACGGCCGCAACGTGCCGTCGGACGAGAAGCGCCAGCGCCACTTTGCCGGGCTGGGCACGACGATCGCGAGGAACAGGCTCTCGTCGAGCGACAGCCCGGCGGCGTCGGTCGCGAAGAAGTACCGCGCCGCCTCGTCGGCGCCCTGCACGTCGGGGCCCCACTCGATGATGTTGAGGTAGATCTCGAGCAGGCGCTCCTTCGTGAGGCCGGAGAGATGCTCGACGACCCACGCCATCGCCGCCTCCTGCCCCTTGCGCGCGAGCGTGCGGCGGTGGCCGAGCCACAGGTTGCGCGCGACCTGCATGGTGATCGTCCCCGCGCCGCGCTTGTAGGCGCCGGCGCGCAGGTTCGCGGCGATCGCCATGGCGATCGCGCCGGTGTTGAAGCCGTGGTGGTTCCAGAACGCGCCGTCCTCGTTCGTCAGCACCGCGTCGCGCAGGTAGGGGCTGATGCGGGAGAGCGTGCGGAAATGCGGATTGACCGCCGACATCTCGCGCGTCACGACCCGGCCGCGCGGCAGCAGGATGCGCGCGGTGAACGGCCGCGCGAGCGCCGCCGGAGAGGGGCGCGAGAGCGCGTGATCGAGCGCCAGCCCGTGCGGGATCACGTCGGCGTGAAAGCTCACGCTGTCGGGCCGTGCGAAGTCGAGATCGAAGCCGGCGCGCCAGTCGAAGGTGCCGAGCAGCTCCAGTCCCGCGAGCGGGCCGAGCAGCGCGCGCGGCACGCTGGCGAGGATGCGCTTCTCGCTCAGGCTCGTGAGCGCGAGGTCCAGCCGGAAGCGCGGACCGGCGAGCGCGACGACGCCGTCCACGACCCCCTCGATGCGGTCGCCTTCGTCGCCGATCCGCAGCGCGGAGCCGTCGGCGATGCGCAGCTCGCGCCCCCGTTCGTCCTGCGAAACGCGACCGTCGAAGCTGACGACCAGCGGCCTGGCGTTCGGGTTGCCCGGTTCGGGAACGTCGAACTGCGCGCGACCGGTGAGCCGGTCGTCGTCCTGCCAGCGCACGAGCAGGTCGAACGGCACGCGGTCCTCGCCGAACCACGCGCCGGTCAACGCCAGATGGGTCGCCGCCGGCTCGCGGTCGAGCGCCAGCGCCTCCAGGGTGAGCAGGCTGTCGTCGCCGCGCGTGACGGCGACGTCGCTGACGCGCAGCGCGGGCAGTTCGCGGGCCGGCGCGAGCAGCGCGCGCGCCAGCGCCTCGGCCCGCTGGCGTACGGCCGGGGCGACCGGCGGACCGCCGCTCTCGGGCGCCGGCGCGAGCGTGTCGAGGTCGGCCGCCTGCGTGGTCGGCAGGTGCAGCCGCACGCCGTCGAGCGAGACGGCATCGGGCCGCACGTGCAGCGTGATCAGCGGCAGCAGCCGCAGCCGGGCTCCGGCGACCGCGGCGGTGAACAGCGTGTCGCCGCCTTCGCGCCGGGCGACGACGCCACGCAGATCGGCGCGCGCCGGCCAGCCGAGGTCGAAGCGGCGCCAGGTGAGCTCCAGCCCGCGCGCACGCGCCAGCGCGCGGATGCGCGAGGCGGCGAGCGGCCGCAGGAGCGCGAAGGCGGCGACGCCGAGGGCGATGAGCGCCGCGAGGACGATCGCGACGGGGCGGGCGATGCGGAGGATCTTCATGCGCCCGGCAGGTTAACCGCGCGGGCCGCGGACGCGCCACGGGCGGGAGCGGCCCGGCGGAATGGCCTGCCGGGCCGGAAGGTCGGAGTTCGGCGGCCGCCCGGCGGATCCGGCGACCGCGTTCCGCGCGCGGAGTCGTCGGGCGTGCGGCGCCCGGCGATCAGGAAACCGCGGCCGCTCGTGCCTCGGTCCACTCGCGCCAGAGCCTGGGCGCCTCGCTCACGAACGACGCGTGGCGCGGCACCCAGCCCAGTTCGCGCCGGGCCCTGGCCGAGGTGAACATCGCGTCGCTCAGCAGCGCCTTGCCGAAGACGCCCAGGGTCCGCACGACCTCGTCGGCCGGCAGCGGCTTCGCGGTCGCGCCGGCGGCGGCCGCGGCCGCCTCGGCGAGCTGTTTCACCGTGTGCCGGGAGTCGTCGCACAGCAGGTAGCGCTGCCCGCTTTCGCCGTCCTCGAGCGCCAGCGCGTAGGCCTCGGCGACGTCGTCGCGGTGGACCATGGCCCAGTGCTGCGAGCCGTCACCCGGATAGGTGACGGTCCGGGCGTGCTGCGCTTCGGCGAACCAGGCGCCGAGGATGCCGCGGCCGCCGCCATACACCATGCCGGGGCGCAGGACGATGGTCGCGACCTCGTGCGCGGACAGGTCGAGCGCGACCTCCTCGTGCGCGGCGCGCCACTGCGAGATCTCGAGCGGCCGGATCGGTGCGGACTCGTCGAGCACCTGGCCGTCGGTCGGCCCGTTCACCCATACGCCGCTCGTGTAGAGCACGCGGCGCAGCCGTCCGTCGAGCGCCGCGACCCGGAACGCCTCGAGGGCGTGGTGGTCGGTTTCCGAAGCTCCGGTGCTGGCGTCGAACGCCGCGTGCACGGCGCTGTCGCAGTTCTGAAGAACGCCGATCCAGCTTTCGGCGTCGGCGAGGTCGCCGACCACGGGGTGGACGCCCATGGCTTCGAGCGTGGAGGTGCTCGCGAGGTCGCGGGTGAGGCCGGTCACCTCGTGGCCGGCGCGCGCGAGTCGCGCGGCGATCGCGCTGCCGAGGTAGCCGGTGGCTCCAGTGACGAATACGCGGTGCTTGCTCATTTCGGGCTCCCGGGGATCGGGTTCGCCGGAGGTCTCGGCCGCCGGCGGGCCATCCCGAAGCGAAATTCTCGGGGTGCGTGTGTCGTTCGCGGGTTTCAACGCTCCCGATGCGGGTTCCATTCCCGCCGGCGCGTCAGGTTGCGGACAATCGTGTGAGGGTCCCGCTTCCGACCGCGCGGCAGCGGCGGCGGCGCGGCTATTCGCCGCGGTAGGTGCAGCGGGCGGTGCAGGTTTCGTGGACGGTGATGGCGGACAGGTGCGGGACGAGCGGCTGCAGGCGCTTCCACAGCCACCCGCACAGCACCTCGGAGGTCGGGTTCCCAAGGCCGGGCACGTCGTTGAGCAGCCGGTGATCCAGCTCCTGCTTCAGCACCGGCTCGACGATGGCGCTGATCTCGCCGAAGTCCACGAGCCAGCCCTTCTGCGGGTCCACTTCGCCCGAAAGCGAAACGTCCACGCGGAACGAATGCCCGTGCACGCGGAAACACTTGTGCTCCGGCGGCACCATCGGCAGGCGGTGGGCCGACTCGAAGCGGAATCGCCGGGTCAGTTCGACGCGCAAACGTCAGTCCTCGGGTGATGAAACGTAGCGGGTGGGATCGGGGACTCCCGCGGCGCGAAAACCCCTCGCGCGGAGCCGGCAGGAATCGCAGGCGCCGCAGGCGCGGCCGTCGAGCGCGGGATCGTAGCACGAGTGCGTGAGCGAGTAGTCCACGCCGAGCGAGACGCCGAGCCGGATGATGCCCGCCTTGTCGAGCTGCATCAACGGCGTGTGCACCGTGAAGCGGGCTCCGTGGGCGCCGGCGCGCGTCGCGAGGCGTGCCAGCGCTTCGAAGGCGCGCACGAACTCGGGCCGGCAGTCCGGGTAACCCGAGTAGTCAATCGCGTTCATGCCCGCGACGAGGTCGGCGCTGCCGAGGGTCTCGGCGAGGCCGAGCGCGATCGCGAGAAAGACGGTGTTGCGCGCCGGCACGTAGGTGACCGGGATCTCGGCGGCCATCGCCGCCTCGTCGCGGCCCCGCGGCACCGGCAGGTCGGCGGTGAGCGCGGAGCCGCCGATCGCGCCGAGGTCCACGCGCACGACGCGGTGGTCCACCGCGCCCAGCGCCGCCGCCACGCGGGCCGCCGCCTCGAGCTCGACGCGGTGGCGCTGGCCGTAGTCGAACGCCAGCGACCGGCACTCGAAGCCGCGCGAGCGTGCCCACGCCAGGCACGTCGCCGAATCGAGCCCGCCCGAGAGCAGCACGACCGCGCGCGCGCTCACACGCCCCTCCGCGCGCCCCACAGCCAGACGTGCAGGCGCGGCCCGAAACGCAGGCCCTCCCGCTTGCACACTTCGGCCAGCGCGAGCGCGCGGGCGTGAACCGCCGCGTCGGTCAGGCCCTCGGGCATGAGCACGACCCGCGCGCGGGGCAGCGCGCACGCCGCGACCAGGCGCAGCGCGTCCGCCGTGTCGGGGTCCTCGCCGACCACGAGCTTGAAGGTCGTGTTCGGATCGCAGGCGAACGCCGCGGCGTGCCCCCACGTCTCCTCCCAGCGGTCGGTCGCCGAGGGCAGCTTGGGGGAACAGTTGTAGGCCAGTCGCGCGTGCGTGAGCAGCGGCGGTCGCAGGCCGCTGGTTTCGACCTCGACGCGCGGCCACAGACCGAGCGCGGCCGTGAGCAACTCGCGCACGCCCGGGTGCTCGAGCGGCTCGCCGCCGGTGACGACCAGCAGCGGCGCCTCGCCGAGCGCGCGCAATGCGCCGAGCGCCTGCTCGAGCGGTACTTCCCCGCCGCGGGCCGCGTCCCAGGTGTAGCGGCTGTCGCACCAGCGGCAGCCGACGTCGCAACCCTGCAGGCGC
This sequence comes from Candidatus Eisenbacteria bacterium, assembly GCA_020847735.1. NCBI lineage: Bacteria > Candidatus Eiseniibacteriota > Candidatus Eiseniibacteriota bacterium. The sequence continues at coordinate 84,033 of JADLBL010000025.1, read as the reverse complement.
AGGAAGTGGGCGGGCGTGCCGGCGGTCGGGCCCTCGCCCTGCAGCGAGAGGAACGATTCGGCGATGCGCAGGGTCGTGGCGGAAGCGGTGGGTTTCATGGCCGCTCCGGGCGCGCGGGGCGCCGCGGATGGAGCATCCCGGCACGCCGCGGACCCGGCTGCCGGGTCCGCGGTCGGGCGCGGTTCAGTGCGCCGCGCCCCGGTGAAGATCGAACTGCTTGTGACAGTTGAAGCACTTCCAGTGATACGCGTCCTGGCCGGCCGGCCACAGCACCCAGTCGTGCCGGCCGCAGCCCGGACACGAGATGTAGGCGCGCTCGGCGTCGTTCCGGCTGGTCGTGGGGTTCGTCATGGCGACTCTCGATCCTCGCGGGGGTGGTGGGACGGCCGCGGGAGTATAGCCACCCGTCGCGGGGCGCGAAAACGGCTCGCGGTCCGCCGGTCGCGCGAAGCCCGTGGCTCCCGCGCCCGGCCGCTCCCGCGGTTCAGGCTTCGCGTCCGGCGAGCAGGTCCGCCAGGCGGGCGACGAACGCCGAGCGCGGCAGCGCCCGATCGAGCCCGGCGGCGAGCGCCGCCTTGCGGGTCTCGATGTCCACGTGCGAGTGAAAGCCGACGAGCGGCACCGCCGCCGTGGCGGCGTCGGCCTTGAGCGCGCGCAGGAGAACCGGCACCTCGGGGCCCGCGTGCAGGTCCACGATCAGCAGGTCGGGCGGCGCGGCCGCGCACGCCGCGTGCGTGCCGGCGAGGGGGACGAACGCGACGCCCACGTCCGCGAGTTTGGCGGTCGCCGCGATCCGGCTCGCGAAGAAGAGGTCGGGCACGACGGCGAGCACGCGGCGGGGCGGAACGGGATCGGCCATGCCGGGGAGTTCTGGAGCCGGGGCCGCGATCCGTCAAGCGTGCGGTGCGACCGGCGCCCGGGCGGGCTCCGCAAAGCATCGCGCCCGGCACCCCATGGGCGCCGGGCGCGAGGACGGCAAGGGGGCCGTCAGCGATACAGCGTCTTGATGCGTCCCCAGCTGCTGTTGCTCGTGGGCGTCGAGCAGTCGGGAGCGTCGAACTTGCCGTTGTTGTGTCCGGTGTAGCCGGCGGGCGGATTCTGCGCGTACCACAGGCCGTCCATGAGCGCGGCGACCTGCACTCCGGCGCAGAACTGGTTCAGGTAGGGGCCGCCCGTGACGCGGTACTTGCCACGGAACGAGCCGCTCACGCTGCCGAGGCTGCTGACCGTGACCTGCGTGACCAGCGAGTCGATCGGCCCGCTCAGGATCACGGTGCCTTCGGCGTACTGCGGCAGCGCCACCCCGGGAAGCGGAACGGTCCCGGAGGTGTACGGCCGCGCGTTCACGGGACCCTCGTAGAGCGCGAAGGTGCCGCCGGTGTACACGGTCGTGTAGCGCGTGCCGCTCGCTCCGAAGGGCGCCGTGGTCGTGCCGCTCGAGACCAGGCCGTTCCACACCATCGTGTACTCGAGCGCCGGATTGTTGGGGTCCAGCGCGGCCAGCGGCGAGCAGAACAGCGACACGGCGAGCACGTTGGTCAGCACGTTGCCCGCGGGCGAGACGTAACCCGTGTATGCGGCCGGGCCTTCCGACGAGAAGCCGTTGGCATCCCACTTCAGCAGGATGTTCGTGCCGGTCCCCGAAACGCACTGGGCATTGGCGAGGGGAGCCATGACCGCCGGCGCGAGCACCGCGATCAGAGCCGCCAACCCGATGTACCTCTTCATGTCCTACCTCCCATGGGGCGAGACGCCCGGATGTCAGGTCTGGTCAGCGGTAAAGGCGCTTGATCGAGCCCCACGAGCGATGCGCCGCGGGGGTCACGGAGGGAATCTGGACTTCGCCGCTCAGCTGGTTCACGTAGCCCTCGGGGATCGTCGAGTTCGGACGCCCGGCGGTGCCGCTCATGACCCAGCCCGCGCGCTGCGCGGCCGGCACGGCCCCGAGCTGCGAGCCTTCGTCGAGCGACGCCTGGCAATCGAAGTTGCCCGAGTTGATCGTGTAGTCGTACACGAGCACGAGGTTCGTGATGTCGGCGCCGAGGATCAGCGTGCCGTCAATGAACGTGGACGGCGAGGTCGCGTTCACCGGGTTCACGCCGTAGACGGCGTTGTGGTTCGTGTCCTCGTACAGTCGGAATCGCGCGTGCGGCGCGAACACCACCTCGAGCACCTGGCCGTCCCAGTAAACCGACGACGCCATCGCCTCGGCGAGGTGGAACGTGTGCTCGTCCGCCGCGTTCGTGACGCCCGCGAGCAGCGGGCTCATCGAGGTCACGAAGCCGACCGCGCAATACTCGTCGTTCAGCGCGAGGAAGGGCGTCGGAATCGCTCCGCCGCCGGGGATCGCGGGCACGACGTAGTCGTAACCGGTGAAGCCGCACAGGAACTCCCGCGTGGCCGACTGTGCCGGCGCGGCGAAGAGGACGAGTGCGGCAAGGAACACCAATCGTGGCAGTCTCTTCATCGAGCACCTCCCGGTGGTTTCACCCAACAGCGAAGTCGGTCGAGCCTTTCCGTTCGTCGAACCCGAGGAGGCCGCGCACTCGCGGATGCGCAGGCGTGGGAGCGGGGGCCACGTCCTCGGACAACGATCTACGAACAGGAAGACGCTCCGCTGGGGTCAGAGCGTTGTTCCGGCAACGTCACATCAGGAATCTGGTGTCAGCGCGCTTCGCCGCTTGCGGGTGGCGGCTGTTCGGGCGCCAGTATCGCCGAGAGACTGCCCTGCCGCAACGTCATAGTTGCCTTCACCGCATATGTTTGCGCAAATCGCAGGAGCGAAGGTCTTTCAGCCCCGCTAAACACTCTGGCCGGTCCCCATGTCGCGCCGCGAGAGGATCAGTCCGGCGCCCGCCGTGGCGATGCCGGCGACTGCCAGGCTCGAGCCCAGCAGCAGCCCTGCGGGCGGGCCCAGTCCCGAGAAGGCAAGCCCAAGCCAGCCAGCGGCCTGCACAAGCAGGAGCGCCGTTCCCGCCAGTCGCCCGGCCGGACTCAGCATGGCCCTGGGGTGGTTCCAGTCCGGGTCGGCGAAGGCGGCCCCGGTCAGCAGCCCGAGCGAGATCGAGACGGCCGCCGCCGACAGCGTCCACTCCGCCAGCGGCGCCAGCGCGCCGACGGGCAGGTGGAAGCCGACCATCACCGCCGCGCCGGCCGGCACGAGCATCGCCGCCGCCAGCGCGCCGACCCCCGCGAGCCTGCCCAGCACCCAGCGCATCGCGCCGGTCGGCGCGATGCGCGCCCACGCGACGCCGCCCCGCTCGAGCGCGAACGCCCGCGCCCCGACCTCGTAGCCGATGCCGACCGCGAGCAGCACGAGCATCGAGCGCGCGAGCTCCCGCTCGGGCGCCGGCAGCAGCGGGGCCGAGAGCAGCGGCAGCAGCATCCACAGCAGCGAGGCCGCGACGACGTCGGCCGCGACGGTCCACTGGCGCGCGAAGAGCCGTGCGTCGCGGAAAAGGAAGGCCCCGGCGAGCGTGGCCCGCACGAGCCGGCCGCGCGCGACGACGAGCCGGCGCGGCGCCTCCTGGGAACGGTCGAGCGCCGCCTCGAGATGCCGCCGCGTGCTCCACCAGGCGAGCGCGAGCCCGGCGATGGCCGACAGCGCGAGCCAGCCCATCGCCCCGGCGCGGGGTCCATCCGTCGCGAGCGCCTGCGCGGCGAGGGTGGAGGGCAGCCAGCGCGGCGGCGCGGGCAGTGCTCCGATCGCGCCGGCCGCGACTTCGTCGAACCCGGCGCGCGGCACGAGCAGCGCGTTCGCGAGCCAGGCCGCGACGAGCGCGAAGGTCGCGAGCATGCCGAGCAGGTCGCGCGCCCTCGCGGGCGGCAGCGCGCGCGCGAGCGGCAGCGCGAGCGCGAGCCCGGCGCCGAGGGGCGCGAGCCACAGCGCGAGCAGCGCCGGCACGGCGCCCGCCAGATCCGGCGCGCGCAGGCCGTAGGCGCTCGCGAATGCCGCCGTCGCGGGCAGCGCGAGGGTGAGCACGATGGGCAGCGAGCGCGGGAGCGCGTCCAGCAGGCGGAGCGCGGTGAGCGCGCGCGGCGAGAGCGGCGCGGCGCGCAGCAGGTCCAGGTCGGGGGCGGTGACGAGCGCGGCCAGCGCTTCGTGCAGGTCGAAGACGAGCACGCCGGTCAGCGTCGCGGTGAACAGCCAGGCGAGCAGAACCCGCGCCCCGGCCTCGGGCAGCCCGGCGGAGCGCAGGCCGCCGAACGCCATCGCGAGCGCGGCGCCGAGCGCGGCGGCGAGCAGCAGCGCGAGCGCCGCCGTCGCCACGCCCGCCCGCGGCCGCAGGCGCCCGCGAGAGCGCGTCCACAGCCAGGCGCGCACCAGCGCGAGGCGGCTGCGGACGACGCCCGCGACGTTCACGGCTCCGTCCGCTCGGCCGCCAGCTCGAGGAACAGCGTCTCGAGCGTGGCGTCGCCGCGCGCACCGCGCAGCTCGGCGAGCGTGCCGGAGGCGACCACGCGCCCGCGCCGCAGCATCACGACCCGGTCGCAGAATCGCTCGGCCACCTCGAGCTGGTGCGTCGAGACCAGCACGCCGGCGCCGGCGGCGGTGCGCTCGCGCAGGAGCTGCTTCAGGACGAAGGCCGAAGGCGGATCGAGCCCGGCGAGCGGCTCGTCGAGCAGCAGCGCCGGCGGTTCGTGCAGCAGCGCGGCCGCGACCGCGATCTTCTGCCGCGTGCCGAGCGAGGCGCCTTCGATGAGCGCGTCGGCGGCGTCGCCGAGCGCGAGCCGGCCGAGCAGCGCGTGGATGCGCGCTTCGGCGAGGGCCGGGGGCACGCCGTAGAGCGCGGCGATGAAGCCGAGGAACTCGGGCGGCGAGAGGCGTTCGTAGAGGTACGGCCGGTCGGGCACGAAGCCGAGCGCCGCCTTCGCCTCGCGGGGCGCGCGCCACAGATCGTGCCCGTCCACCTCGATCCGGCCGGCGTGCGGGCGCAGCAGCCCCGAAGCGCAGCGCAGCGTCGTCGTCTTGCCCGCGCCGTTGGCGCCGAGGAAGCCGACGATTTCTCCCGCGCGCACTTCGAGCGAGACGTCGGCGACCGCGACGTGCGCGCCGAAGCGGCGCTGCAGGCCGTGGATCGAGAGCCGGACCGGCGCGGACGACATCAGGCCCCGAGCGCGCGCGCGAGCATCGGCAGGCTCGTGTCGTAGCGGTAGGGCACGTTCATGTGCCCGTCGTCGAACTCCTCGTAAGTGTGCGTGACGCCGAGCCTCGTCAGCTCGCGCGTCATGCGCCGCGCGCCGTGGTGCAGGTGGAACTCGTCCTTCGTCCCGCAGTCGAGGTAGAGCAGCGCGAGCGAGCGCAGGGCCTCCGCGTGGCGGGCGGCGATGCGCAGCGGGTCGTGCTCGAGCCAGCGGGCCCACACGTCGTCGCGCAGCGCCGAGGTCGCGAGGTCGAACGGCAGCGCGATGCCCAGCTCGGCGGCAGGGTCGGGCGAATAGCAGGCCGCCATCGCCAGGATGTTGAGGGCGAGGAAGTCGTCCTTGCCCTTCTGGGGCCGCCGCTCGAAGGCCTCGAGGAACGCCCGCGGGCCTCCCGCCTCCTGGAGCACCGAGCAGGCCCGGGGCAGGTCGGGTCCGTAGCAGAACTCGAAGTACATGTCGCCGCTGTGGCAGGCGACCGCGGCGAAGACGTCGGCGTGCTTCATCCCGAGCGTGATCGCGCCGAAGCCGCCAGACGACTTGCCGGCGACGCCGCGGGCCTCGCGCGTGCCGCGCGTGCGGAAGTTCGCGTCCACCCACGGCACGAGTTCGGCGACGAGGTGACGGGCGTACGGGCCGGTCGCCGCCGAGTCGAGGTACTGGGAGCCTCCGTAGCGCGTCAGGGCGTCGGGCATGACGACGATCATCTCGCCGCAGCGGCCCGAGCCGACGAGGGCGTCGAGCCGGTCGTCGAGCGACGGGGACCAGGCGTTGTCGTTGAGCAGCATCCGGCCGCGCCCGGTGAAGCCGCTGAGCACGTAGACGACCGGATAGCGGCGGGCGGGCTCCACGTCGTACGAGGGCGGAATCCACACCGGAATGCGCCGCACGTGCGGATCTCCGGCTGGATTGCCGCGCAGGATGTCGCTGTCGAACTCGACCAGCATCACGCGTCCTCGTCTCATCGGTCCTCCCGGGGTGCCGGCGGAAGGGGCAGCGTGGCCACGCCGCGTACGCCGGGTGTGCGCGCCGCGAGCTGTGCTTCGAGGCGCGTGATCGTCGTGTCGGACTTCCATTCGGAGCGGGTCGCTGCGATCGCCGCCAGTTCCTGGCGTGCCGGGTCGTCGAGCCGCGCCGCGAGCAGCCCGGAAACCAGCGCGGCGCGCGCCGACAGGTCGCCCGGCAGCAGGAACGCGGTCACCTTCGACTCGAGCAGCGCGAACTTGGGGCTGCGCCCGCGCAGCAGCTCGGCGAGCGCCGCGTGCACCTCGGGCCGGCCGACGCCCGATCGGAGCGCGCCGAACAGGCAGCGCCGCACGCCGGTCGTGTCGCCCTCGGCGAGCGCCGTCACGGCGCCGCGCATCCACGCCCGGTACATCGTCGTGTCGTCGGCGGCGCCGAACTCCGACCAGGCCGCCTCGGCCGCCGCGCGCCGCCCGCTCCAGAGTTGCGCCCAGCCGGACCAGTAGAGCAGGTCCTCGCGCAGCTCCCCCGCCTCGCTGCCGCGGCGGAACGCGTCGAGCGCCCCGCGCGGGCGATCGAGCAGCAGCAGGTCGGCGCCGACCTGGAAGAACGGATCGCGCGCATTCGCGTACAGGCGCTCGAAGTCGAGGCCGTTCCAGTAGAGGAAAACGCACGGCGCCTCGCCGGCGGTGGCGGCGGAGAACTCCGAGTAGAAGTGCGACTCCAGCGACGGGTCGCGGTAGGCCGCGCGGATCGCGGCGCCGTTGCCCATCTGGAAGCCGGCGAAGGGCGGCAGCGTCGCGAGGAAGAACCGCGTGCCGTGGGCCGGCGAGGGTGCGACGCGCAGCAGCGCCGCGCGCAGCCGCGCCGACAGCGCGGCGCCGCGCGCGAAGTAGTGCGCCGTCAGGTGCGAGGTCCAGCCCCAGGCGTTCTCGCTCACCGCGAACGACGGCGCGGCGCTCGCCGCCGCGTGCCACCACAGGGCGACCGCCACCGCGACGGCGAGCGCCCATCGCGACAGCCGCGCGGCATGCGCGGCCACCAGCACCGCGCCGCCCACTGCGGCCAGCGTGTAGAAGTAGGCGCTCCAGGCGCGCACGACCGGCGCGACCGGGATCGCGAACGCGACGAGCCAGGCCAGCCCGAAGAGATTCGCGTGGCCCGCGTGCATGGCCGGTCGCGGTCCCTGCGCGGGCGCGTCCGAGGGCGCCCACAGCGCCAGCGCGCTGAAGGCCGCGAGCGCCGCGAACGAAGGCAGCGTCCCGCCGAGCGCGCGCAGCGTGCCGGCGGGCGCCTCGAGCCCGGCGAGCGACTGCGCGAGGTGCGCCCACGCGGCGGCGAACTCGGCGAGGCCAAAGTGCAGCGCGGCGGGCGCGGCGGCGCGCGCGCGCAGCGCCAGCTCGCCGAGCGCCCAGACGAGCAGCGGCGCCGCGAAGGGCGCGACGCGGCGCAGCGCCGCGCCGGGCCGGGAGCCCTCGAGTCGCCATGCCCACACGAACAGCAGCGCCGGCAGCGGCGTCGCCGATTCCTTCGCGAGCACCGCCGCGAGGAAGGCGAGCAGCGCCAGCCGGTCACGGCCGCGGCGGAAGAGCGCGAGCGCGCCGAGCGCGCCGACCAGCGCGAGCAGGTCCTGGCAGCACGAGATCCAGGTCAGGTTGACGCGCTGAAGCGGCAGCACGGCGAAGTAGAGCAGGCCGGCCAGTACGCCGGCCCGCGGCGCGAAGGCGCGCAGCAGGTCCGCCAGGAGCGCGAGCGCGGCAAGGAAGAGCGCGAGGTTCGCGAGATGGAGCGCCAGCGGATTTCCGCCGGCCAGCGGCCCGAGCACCCCGAACCACAACTGCCGCGAAAGCGGCCGGAAGTAGTTGGCCAGCGCCCCGCCCGCCGGCGCCCAGGGCCCCCCCGCGGCGGCCTCGAGGAACAGGTAGTCGTCATTCAGCAGCCCCGAACGCAGCGCGCCCGCGTAAAGGGCGATCACGCCGGCGGCCAGCAGGAGCGCGGCCGGCCAGCGGCTTCTGGCGGGGTTCACGGGCACGGCCGCGCACTGTAGCCGGGGGTCGCGCGGGCCCGCCAGCTTCCGGCCGCCCGGTCGCGGGCGCGCGATCCGCTCTCAACCCGGCCGACCGATCGGCCGAAAACGCGAGGGACATCCCCTTCCGGCAGCGCCTTCAGGAGCCGACATGCCCGCCGAATCGCCGAAATCACCGAACTGGAAGCAGCTCGATCGCGCGGGCTGGCTGCTGTGGGGCGTCACGTTCCTGCTGCTGCTGACGCTCGCGGTCACGATCCCGGCGCTCTACCTGCCGCTCGCCGACATCATCGGCGCCTCGCCCGCGTTCGCCGACATCCCGCTCGTGCGCGAACCGATCACCACGCTGGTGGCGCTCGTCGGACTGGTGCTGCTGTTCATCCTCTACACGGTCACGAAGCAGCGAGAGATCAACCTCATGCGCGACGCGATGGACCGCCAGACCCACGAGCGCGAGGACGTGCAGTCGCGCCTGTCCGAACTGTCGTCGCTGTTCCAGGCCTCGACCACGCTGCAGATGCAGCTGCGGCTCGACCTGATCCTCGAGATCATCGTCCGGCGCGTGGTCTCGACGCTCAAGGCGCAGCAGGCCTCGATCATGATCCTCGACCCCGAGACCGGCATGCTGGTGACGCGCGCCTCGCACGGCCTCGAGTCGGAATTCGCCCGCGGCGCGCGGGCCCGCGTCGGCGAGGGCATCGCCGGCTGGGTCGCGATGCGCAACCAGGCGTTGCTGCTCGGCGAGAAGCCGCCCAACACGGAGCTGGGCCGCTACTACAAGACCGAACGCACGATCACCTCGGCCCTGTCGCTGCCGCTGTCGCTCGGGGACCGCGTCGTCGGCGTGCTCAACGTCAACCGCATCCACAACCCCGATCCGTTCCGCGACGACCACCTCGAGGTGCTGCGCGTCTTCGGCGCGCACATCGCGGCGGTGATCGATCGCGCCGAGATGCTGGAGCGGCTCGGATCCCGGGCGCGCGAGCTCGAGGAGGACGTCGAGGAGCTCTCCGAACTGAACCGCATGAAGGACGTGTTCCTCTCGACCGCGAGCCACGAGCTCAAGACGCCGCTCAGCTCGGTGATCGCCTACGCCGAGCTGCTCGGCGACCAGGAGGATCGCCTGACGCGCGAGCAGGCGCGCGAGTTCGTGGGCCGCCTGCGCGGCGAAGCGCAGCGGCTGCTGGGCCTGGTGGACGACATTCTCGACCTGTCGCGCCTCGAGAGCGGCACCATGGTGCTCAAGCTCGGCGCGGTGCCGGTGAACGCGATCGTCACGAACGCCATCGAGACGACGCGCGTGCTGGCCCGCAAGTACGGCATCGAGGTCGCGACGGAGCTGGACCCGAACCTGCCGATCGTGCCGGTGGACGAGGTCAAGGTCCGGCAGGTGGTCGTCAACCTGCTCGTCAACGGCGTCAAGTTCAGCCCCCGCGGCTCGACCGTGACGGTGCGCACGCGCACCGACGGCCGCTTCCTGCGCGTGGACGTGAACGACGTCGGACCGGGCATCGCGCCGACGACGGCGCTGCACATCTTCGAGCTGTTCGGTCAGGGCGCCGGCGCCGACGGCGAGGGCCGCAACGGCCTCGGTCTCGGGCTGCATCTGGTCAAGCGCCTGACCGAGCTGCACGGCGGACACGTCGGCGTCCAGAGCCGCCCGGGCGAGGGCAGCACGTTCTGGATCAAGCTGCCGATGCCCGTCGCCGAAGCGGAGGAGACGGCCCAGGCCGCCTGACGGCCGGTCGTCACGCGCGGGCGGTTGTCCGTGCTAGGCGGCTCGCCCCGCGGATGGCCACTCGCTCAGCGGCAGCGCGCGACGCACCGATCGCCCGGCCGGCAGCGGCTCGCCCGCGGGCAGAGCGGTCCGGGCCGGCTCGCCGTCGGCGCCCGCGAGCCACTCGATGAGCGGCTGCGAAGGATCCTCGGGCCGCCCGCCGAGTGAACGGACGAGCGAGCCGTCATCGAGCTCGAGCACCTGCCCGCGCGGATGAACGCCGAGCACGCGCACCAGCGCCGCACGCAGCGCCGGGTGGAAGCGATCCGCGAGCGGTCCGAGCACGCAGCCGAGGGCCGCGGAGGGATCGAGCGCCGGCCCGCCGCCCGTGCGCGGTTCGGTCAGCGACACGTACGCGTCGGCGATCGCCACGACCTGCGACGCCGGGGCCTGCCGCCAGTGTGCGGGCAGCGACGGGTACCCGTGCGGTCCGCCGGCGTGATGCTCGAGCGCCACGCGCATGGCGAGCAGCGAGGTGGCGTTGAGCGTGGTCGAGAGCGCGATGCGCCGCAGGCCCTCGAGCGGGTGGCTTTCGGCGCCCGCGCGTTCGGCGGGGGAGCGGCCCGCGGACGGGTGGCGGACCTGGCCGGCGACGGCGTCCTTGCCGGCGTCGTGCAGCAGCGCCGCGACGCCGAGCTCGGAGAGTTCGGAGCGGGTGAGCCCGAGCCGCAGGCCGATCGCGATGGCGAGCAGCGCCACGCTCAGCGCGTGTTCGCAGCCGTCGGGGGCCGCATCGGGTCGGAACGCGGGCGTGCCCGCCGCTTCGCCGGTCACCGCATCCACCAGCGGCTGCGTGACGCGCTTGAGGTGCCGCAGCTCGATCGCGCGCGGCCCCGGATCGCCGCCCAGCAGCAACCGGGCGTTGTGTCGCGCGCGCGCGAGTCCGGGCGAAAGCGACTCCGTCGCCGCCTCCGCTGGCGCGGCGGGCGCGCCGTTCGCACCGCCGTGCGCCTGGCCGGCGTCCACGACCTCGAGCGGCCCGACCTGCCGCAGGCCGTGCGTGGCGCAGGCCTGCGCGAGTTCGCCGCCCTTGTAGAGCTCCGAGGGCAGGAAGTAGCGCATGAAGTCCTCGAGCTCGGCGAGCGCGAGCCCGGCGCGGAAGGCGACGCCGGCGATCTCGCGGACCTGGAACTCCTGCGCGAGCTGTTCGAGCGTGCGCAGGCTCGCCGGGCGCAGCGGAAGGCGCACGCCGTTGACCTGCACGTCGCCGTCGTCGGCGAGCACCACCACCTCGCCGGCGTCGGCCAGGATGGGCGCGAGCGACGTCAGCAACTGCTCGAGCTGGCGCGTGAACGCGACGTTGCCGATCGCGTACGAGCGGCCGGTGCGCAGGGTCGCGACGATGCGCATCGCGACCTGCAGGCCCTGCTCACGCAGCAGGGCCTCGCCGCGGGGCGCGGGCATGCCGGGGCTCGTCACGCCGCACGCCCCTTGCGCGCGAGCGCGTCCTGGCAGCTGACGCGAATCGCCTCGGCCCGCGCCGAGAGGCCCGTTTCGACCAACGTGAGCGCCGCCGGCGTGCCGATGCGCACCAGCGCCTGCGCCGCGGCGGAGCGCTCGGCCGCGCGCCGCGCGAACCATCCGCCGCGATGGAGCAGCTCCTCGAGCACGGGGAGCGCGCTCTCGCCCGTGGTCTCGCCGAGCGCGGTCACGAGCGCGACCTTGGCCTCGTCGGGCCGTTCGGCGAAGTCGTCCGCCGTGACCCGCTCGAGCAGCGCCGAGCCGACCCGCGGGTCGCTCTCGCGGCCGAGCATCACGAGCGCCGCCGAGACGGTCTGCGGGTCCGCCGAGTCGAGCAGCTCGACGAGCAGCGGCAGCCGCATCTCGGAGGGCGCCTGTCCGAGCGCGTGCACGACCGAGCGCCGGACGCGCGCGTCGGGGTGCTGCACGATCCGGGCGAGCAGCTCCACGATGCCGGGTCCGCCGATCTGACCGAGCACGAAGACGATGTTGCGCACGACGTACCAGCGCGGGTCCGCGAGGTGGCGGCCGAGCAGCTCCGGCTCCTCCGCGCACAGGTACGAGAGGGCGGTGGTCGCCGCCGCGCGCAGCCTCACGCGGGTCGCGATCGCCAGCACGCCGACCAGCAGGTCGAGCGCCGGCCGGCCGAGGCGCACCGCCAGCGCGAAGAACCGCGCCTGCGGACCCGGCTCGGCTTCGTCCAGGCGTTCGGCCACCGCCTCGGCGTCCAGCGTCGCGAACACCTGCGAGAGCGCGCCGGCGGTTCGCTCGCCGGCCGGATCCACCGCCTGCAGCGCCGCCAGCGCGCGGCCCGCTTCGTCCCACTCGCAGCGCTGGACGGCGCCGCCCAGCCAGGTGACGAGCGCGTGCCCGAAGGCGTCCACGGTGTTCGGGCTCGGATCGAGCGCCATCACCCCGCGCACGAGTCCGTCCACCCGCATCGTCCAGGGCTCGGCGGCTTCGCGCCGCCAGGCGTCGGTGAACGCCTCGCGGTCGTGCGCCTCGGCGGCGGTCAGCGCCCGCCAGGCTTCGAGGACGTCCGTGCCCGCCTGCGGCACGGCCCAGTCGTCGAACGCCGCGGCGAGGCCGCCGCCGGGTTCCGCCGGCGCCTCCAGCGGGGAGATGTCCACGCGCAAACCGGTCAGGTTGACCTCCCAGAGCAGCGTGACGAGGTCTTCGTTCGTCACCTGCGCGGTCGTCACCTTCGCGAGCGCGTCGAGCAGCGCGCCGACGTCCTCGCGGGTCGTCTTCGGGGTGAAGGTCAGGGCGCGAATGCCGTCGCGATAGAGCAGGAACGGAATCCTCCGCTCCAGCTGCACCACGGTTTCCGACGTGGCGGCGGCGGGCGGGCGAACGATCGCCTCGTCGCGCAGCCAGAGCTCGAGTGGCGTGCAGTGGACCGCGAACGGCGCGTGATAACCGAGGATCTCCATGAAGTCCTCGAGCACGCGCTCCCGGGTCGCCGTGCAGTTCGGCGCGGCCGGACCGAACGTGCAGGTCATGCGCACGTAGCGGTCGAGCTGGCGGAACCACTCGGCGAGGTTGCGGGCGGCCGGAGAGCCGTCACCGGTGCCTCGCGAAGCGGGGCTGGAGGAGTCCTGGGACATGGATGGGTCGGGGCGCGTGACTTTCCGGGCAGGCGCGGACTTCGGGACCCACCCGTTATCGGCGCTGCGGCGGGAAGGGTTGAGGGCCGATCCCGTGCCTGAGGCAGCCTTCCATAAGGTGGAGCGGTGCGTTCCCCCCGAACCTTGACGGCGGAGCGGCCGCTCGCATAGGCTTCGCCGTCTTTTTTCAACCTTCGACGCTGGCTCAGGGGTTTTCGATGAAGCGCACGTACCGTCCCAACAACCGCCACAAGAAGAAGACGCACGGCTTCCGCTCCCGCATGAAGAGCAAGGGCGGCCGCAAGGTGCTGTCGGCCCGGCGCACGCGCGGGCGCAAGCGCCTCACGGTCTCCTCCGATCCCCGCTGACCGCGATTCCACCTTCACCCCGACCCGCGAAATCGGCGCCGGGGGCCGCACCGGAGATCTGACCATGGTGCGGCGCCGAAGCGGGCCTGCGGGCCGGGCCGGGTCGGCCACCGCCTCACGATGAGCCCGGCACCCTCCGAACGATTTCACCGCCGACACCGCATGCGCAGCAGCAAGGATTTCGCGGCGGTGCGCCAGCTCGGAACGGCATTTCGGGGCCGTTCCTGCCTCCTCCTGGCGCTGCCCGCGCCGGGCGAAGTCACGCGGCTGGGCTGGATCGCCAGCAAGCGGGGTGTCGGCGGGGCAGTGCAGCGAAACCGGGCCCGTCGCCGGCTGCGCGAAATCGTGCGCCGCCGCTGGCCGCGGGTCCCACACCACGGATACCTGCTCGTGTTCATCGCTTCCCGCGCGGCCCTGACCGCGCCGCACCAGGAACTGGCCACCGAGGTCGAGACGCTGCTCGCGCACGCGGGCGCCCTCGCTCCCGTGGCCCAGGCCTGACCGTGCGCGCGATCGTCCTGCTGCTCATTCGGCTCTACCAGGTCCTCGCTCCGGCCGCCGTGCGCGGCGCCTGCCGCCACCACCCCACCTGCTCGGAGTACGCGCGCGAGGCCATCGCGCGCCACGGCGTGTGGCGTGGAGGCTGGCTCGCGCTGTCGCGGCTCGGGCGCTGTCATCCCCTGGGATCGGCCGGCTACGACCCGGTGCCCTGACCCCGCCCATGGATCGCCGAACCCTTCTTGCCGTCGCCCTCGCGCTGGTCGTCTTCGCCGCCTTCACCGCGCTGCAGGCCCGCTACGGGCCCAAGCCGGTGCGCAAGCCCGCCGCCGACTCCACCCTGGTCGCGCGCGACAGCGCGCTCGCGGATACCACCGCCGCGGCCGCGATCCCGAACGGATCGGCGGGTGCGACGGCCGCCCCGGGGGCTCCCGGCCTCGCGGCGACGCCGGCGAAACCGGCGGCCCCCGAGATTCCCGAGCAGCGCTACGTGATCGAAACGCCGCTCTATCGGGCGGAGTTCTCGAACCGGGGCGCGCGCCTGACCGGCTTTCAGCTCAGGAAGTTCGCGGCCGCCTATGGTGCGAGCGACTTCCAGGCGAAGCCCGCGAAACGCCCCCGGCCCGGCATGGACGTTCCCGCGGGCGATCAGGTGCGCCTGGACGGCGCGCCGACCTTCGCGCTCGACCTGGGCTCGGGCGAATCGGCCCGCTCGCTGGCGAAGACGATGTTCGCGGCGAGCGAGAGCACCGACGCGACGGGTGCGATCCGCACGCTGACCTTCACCGGCCGCGACGCGGGCGGCATGCAGATCCGCCAGACCTGGCGCGTGCGGCCCGACAGCTACATGCTCGACCTCGAGGTCGAGACCTCGGGCATTCCCGCCAATTCGGACGTGCGCGATTACTCGCTCACCATGCGCTCGTGGCTCCCGCTCACCGAGTCGGACCCGCAGACGGACCTGCACGGACTGCGCGCGACGAGCCTCGTCGGCAAGGACCTGCACCGCGACGCGGCCGCCGGGCTGGTGGGCCGGAATCCGAAGGTGTTCGAGGGCGTCGCACGCTGGGCCGGCGTCCAGAGCCGCTACTTCATGGCGCTCGTGGGCACGACCGGACCGGGCGGCAAGGCGGCCGTGAGCGCGGCCGCGTCGGCCGAGTTGCCGGCCGACCGGTTGGCGCTGATGCCGGCGGGCACCAAGCCGCTGGCGCCGGTGGCCATCGGCTCGCTGGTCATGCCGCTGCCCGCCTCGGGCGCCGGCGTGCAGCAGTTCGTCGCCTACGTGGGGCCGGCGGATCACTTCGCGCTCGCGAAGGAAAGCGGCCCGCTCGAGATGGAGCGTTCGGTGGACCTCGGCTGGCGGTGGATCGTGCCGTTCAGCAAGCTGCTGCTCCAGCTCATGCGTGCGGTTGACGGTGTGGTCCACAACTACGGGATCACGATCCTGCTGATCGCGACACTCGTGCGGCTGCTGCTCCACCCGATGAACATGGCGGGCATGCGCAGCATGCGCGCCATGCAGAAGCTGCAACCCGAGATCGAGCGGATCCGCAAGAAGTTCGAGAACGATCCGAAGGGCCTGAACGCGGCGACGATGGCGCTGTACAGCGAGAACAAGGTCAATCCGATGGGCGGCTGCCTGCCCATGTTGCTGCAGATGCCCCTGTTCTTCGCGCTCTACGCGGTCATCAACAACGCCATTGACCTGCGGCAGGCGCCGTTCTTCGGCTGGATCCACGACCTCTCGTCGCCCGACCTGGTGGCCACCCTCGGGCCGCTGCCGGTCATCGGGCATCTCCCGGTGCGCTTCCTGCCCCTGCTCATGGCGGGAACAGGTCTCCTGTCGCAGGTCCTGACGCCGACGGACCCCAAGCAGGCGCCCACCATGTACCTGATGAACATCTTCATGCTGTTCATCTTCTACAACCTGCCGTCCGGACTCGTCTTCTACTGGACGGTCATGAACGTGCTCACCGCGGCGCAGCAGTGGCTCGCGATGCGCGGCGACAGCGGGGCCGTCGTGGTGCCCGCGGCGGCAGGCAAGGGACGCAGGCCGTAGCGTCCCGGTTCGAGCGTTCGGCGTGGCGGACGGGGTTCGCGCCGAAGTAAGCTGACCCGTCGTTTCCACGGTCTTTCCGGCAGCGCCGAGGCGCGCGCCGGCCGCTCGCCCCGCGGGGGAGCGCCGCGCGAATCCGCCGCGCCGAGAGATCACGATTCCATCCGCCCTGCGGGCGCCGCACAGGCGCGCCCCCCGGCAGCGCCAGATCATGGACGCGCGCCTCAGGGCAACGGAGAGCCAATGGCAAAGGGTTCGGTGTACGAAGGGAAGACCTTCGAGGAAGCAGTGCGCGTCGGGCTGGACGACCTCCGCCTCTCGCGGGCGGAAGCCACCATCACGGTGATCGAGGAGGGCAAGGGCGGGTTCCTGGGATTCGGCGCACGGCCGTTTCGCGTCAGCATCATGCGCCGCCCCGGCGGGGCGGTGCGCGAGCCCGAGGAGCAGCGCGAGCGTCGTGTCTCGAGCCGTCGCGACGACCGCCGCGGCGGTCGCGGCGGTCGCGACCGCGACCGCGGACGGGATCGCGATCGTGACAAGGACCGCGAAGCCCAGGGCGGCGGCCGGCGCGACGGGCGCCGCGAGGACGGACGCCGCGGCGCACAGCCTGCCCGCGCCGAAGGCGGCCGCGGCGAGGAACGCCGCGACGAGGCGCGCCGCGAGCGGGGCGCTGAAGGGCGCGACGACGCCCGCCGCGATTCGCGTCGCGAGGGTCGCCGGGAAGGCCGGAGCGAGGAGCGCCGCGAACCCCGTGGCGAAGAGCATCGCGAGGCCCGCGGCGACGAACGGCGCAACGGACGCGGCGATGAGCGCCGGCCCGAGCGGCGCGAGGAGCGTCGCCCGCCCGCCGTGGAACCGCCGGCCGAGGCCGCTGCCGCGCCGGGCCATGCGGCCGGCGAGGGTGACGAGGGTGGCGAGCGCCGCCGCCGCCGCCGCGGCCGCAGGGGCGGAAGGGGCCGCCGCCGCGAAGGCGCCCCGGGCGCAGCGGTCGAGCCGCTGAGCGAATCGGCCAACGGTTTCGCGGCCGAACCCGCGGAGGTCGAGGCCGGCGACTCGTTCGCATCGCCGCCCGCGTTCGAGGCCGACCACGAGCCTCGAGCCGATGACGCGCTCGCCGAACCGGTGTCCGAGCCGGCGGTCCCGCGCGCCGAACCCGTGCGGCGCGCACCGCTCGCCGTCGCCATCGAGACCTCCGAGGAGCCCCTGATGAACACGAGCGAGCTGTCCGAGCAGAGCCGCCGCCTGACCGAGGAGCTGCTTCGCGCGATGGGCTTCGAGGCGACGGTTTCGGTCGCGGCGGAGGGCAACCGCGCCGACGTCACCGCCGAGATCGCCAAGGACGACGATCTACTCACCGGCCAGAAGGGCGAGGTCCGGCAGGCGCTCCAGCACCTGCTCAACCGGTTCCTCAACCGCGGCGAGGGCTCGCGCTACCACCTGCAGCTCGAGATCAACGACTTCTGGCGCCGCCGCGAGCGCGAGCTCGAGGATCTGGCCCGCACGCTCGCCGATCAGGCGGCCGGCCAGCGCACCGAGGTCGTCACCGACTACCTGAACTCGCAGGAGCGCCGCATCGTGCACGTCACGCTGAAGGAGGACGCGCGCGTCAAGACGTTCGCCCTCGGAACCGGCATGATCAAACGCGTGGCGATCGCCCCCGCCGACTTCCCGGAGAGAACCGGGGAGGAAGACGCGGGCTGAGCCCGGTTCGCTCCGCAGCACACGCGCCGGGTTCGCCTGCGGGCGGACCCGGCGCTTCGTTCTTTAGCCCGGATGGACCATGAGCCTGCCACTCGACGACGACATCGCCGCCATCGCGACCGCCCCCGGCGAGTCGGGGCTGGCGGTCGTGCGCGTCTCGGGGCGCGGCGCGCTGGCGGTGGCCGACCGCGTCTTTCGCGGCGCGGTGACGCTCGCCGGGGCGCCGAGCCACACGCTGCACCACGGCTGGGCGGTGGCGCCCGCGGGCGGGGCGTTGCTCGACGAGGTGGTGGCCGGCGTCTTCCGCGCGCCGCGCTCGTTCACGCGCGAGGACGTGGTCGAGCTGTCGTGCCACGGCGGTTCGCTGCCGGCGCGGCAGGTGCTCGAGGCGCTGCTCGCCGCCGGCGCGCGCCTCGCGCGGCCGGGCGAGTTCACGCTGCGGGCGTTCCTTGGCGGACGGCTCGACCTGGCCCAGGCCGAGGCGGTCGCCGACCTGATCCACGCCGAGACGCGCGCCGCCTCGGAGCTGGCGATCGCGCAGCTGCGCGGGGCGCTGTCGGAGCGGCTGCGAAGCTTCGCCTCGCGGATCGCCGACTGCGCCGCGGAGGTCGAGGCGCGCGTGGACTTCGCCGAGGACGTCGGCGGCGTCGAGGTGCCCGCGCACATCGTCGCCGCCGCGAGCCAGCTCGCGCGCGAGCTGACCGGGTTCGTGGGCGAAGGCGCCTGGGCGCGCGCCGTGCGCGAGGGCGTGCACGTGCCGATCGTCGGCCGGCCCAACGCCGGCAAGAGCACGCTCTTCAACCGCCTGCTCGGCGAGGAGCGGGCGATCGTCGCCGACACGCCCGGCACGACACGCGACCGCGTGAGCGAGTCGCTGGAGCTGGGCGGCGTGCGCGTGACGCTCTCGGACACGGCCGGACTGCGCGAGTCCGGGGACGCGGTCGAGGCGGAGGGCGTCGCGCGCTCGCGCGGCGCGATGGATTCGGCCGCGCTGGTGCTGTGGGTGCACGACGCGACGCGCGAGCCCGACGCCGAGGACGGCGCGATCGCCGCCGGCCTGCGGGGCCGCCGCGTGCTGCTGGCGCTCAACAAGTCCGACCTCGCCGGCCCCGGGGTCGCGCGGGAGGTCGCGGCCACGCTGCGCGGCCCGCTCGGCGACGCCCCGCCCGCGGTCGCCCTGTCGGCGCGCACCGGCGAAGGCGTCGGCGACCTGCGCGCGGCGCTCGAATCGCAGCTCGGCGCGCGCGCGCGCGGGCCGCTCGCCGGCGCGGTGGCGAACGCCCGGCACGCCGAAGCGCTCGCGCGCGCCTGCGCGGCGCTCGAACGCGCGGCGTCGGCCGGCGGCCGGGGCGAACCGGGCGAGTTCGTGGCGCTCGAGCTGCGTGAAGCGCTCGCCGCCGTCGAGGAAGTGACCGGCCAGCGGGTGAGCGACGAGTTGCTGGATCGCATCTTCGCTCGCTTCTGCATCGGCAAGTGAGGCGGGACATGCACGCGGAACGCTTCGACGGACGCTGGGACGTGATCGTGGTGGGCGGCGGACACGCCGGCTGCGAGGCCGCGCACGCGGCCGCGCGCATGGGCGCCTCGACCGCGCTGCTGACGGTCGTGCGCGGCGACCTGGCCAAGATGTCCTGCAACCCGGCGATCGGCGGCATCGCCAAGGGGCACATGGTGCGCGAACTCGACGCGCTCGGCGGGCTCATGGGGCTCGTCACCGATCGCGCGGGCATCCAGTTCAAGACTCTCAACCGCGGACGCGGCCCGGCCGTCTGGTCGCCGCGGGCGCAGTGCGACAAACCGCGCTACTCGGCCGAGATGCTGAAGGTGATCGAAGCCGTGCCCGGGCTCGATCTGGTCGAAGGCGTCGCCAACCACGTGCGGCTCGAAGGGGGCCGCGTGGCGGGCCTCGAGCTGGCGGATGGCCGCGTGCTCGGCTGCCGCGCGCTCGTCATCACGCCCGGCACGTTCCTGAACGGACTCATCCACGTCGGCGAGCGGCGGATCGAAGGCGGGCGCATCGGCGAGCATGCGGCGCGCGCGCTCAGCGAGTGCCTCGGCGGCCTGGGGCTCGAGCGCGGGCGGCTCAAGACCGGCACGCCGCCGCGACTGCACCGCGATTCGATCCGCTTCGAGGCGCTCGAGGTCGCGCCCGGAGACGATCCGCCGCGCCCCTTCTCGCACTGGACGGAGAAGCTCGAACTCGAACAGGCGGCCTGCTGGGTCACGCACACGACCGCGCGCACGCACGCGGTCATCCGCGAGAACCTCGCGCGCTCGCCGCTGTATTCGGGGGCGATTCGCGGCACCGGGCCGCGCTACTGCCCCTCGCTCGAAGACAAGGTGGTCAAGTTCCCCGAGCGCGATTCGCACCACCTGTTCCTCGAGCCCGAGGGGCGCGACGTGGAGGAGATCTACGTGAACGGCGTCTCGACGAGCATGCCCGAGGACGTCCAGCTCGCGTTCCTGCACACGATCCCCGGGCTCGAGTCGGCGCGCATGCTGCGCCCGGGCTACGCCGTCGAGTACGACTTCGTGCTGCCGCACCAGCTGCGCGAGACGCTCGAGGTGAAGAGCGTGCCGGGGCTGTGGCTGGCGGGCCAGATCTGCGGCACGTCGGGATACGAGGAGGCGGCCGCGCAGGGATTCGTGGCCGGCGTGAACGCGGCCAGGACCCTGCGGCGCGAACCGGCGTTCGTCCTGCGCCGCGACCAGGCCTACATCGGCGTGCTGGTGGACGACCTGGTGACGCGCGAGCACCGCGAGCCCTACCGCATGTTCACCTCGGCGGCCGAGCACCGCCTGCTGCTGCGCGCCGACAACGCCGACGAACGTCTCGCCGCGACGGGCCGCGAGCTGGGCCTGCTCACCGAGGATCAGCTCGAGTCGGTGCGCGCCAAGTACGCGGCGATCGAGGCCGAACAGCGCCGGCTCGAGCGCGTCATGGTCGCGATGCCCGCACCGGTGACCGATGAGGCCGTCCACGCCCGGCGCGACGGCCGGCGCCCGGGTGCGGCCGACGCCGGTGAGGAGGTCGCCGGCGATGCGCGCGTCGCGCAGGACGCGGTCGTCGCGAATGCCGCCGGGGCCGAACGGTGCCGGCCGCCGGCGAGCGTGCGGGCCAGCGAACTGCTCGCGCGGCCCGACGGCAACTGGGAGATGCTCGATCGGGCGGGCGTGGCCGGTGGACTGCGGGCCGGGTGGCGCGAGGCGCTCGAGGTACGCCTCAAGTACCGCGGCTACATCGAGCGCCAGCAGCGCACCGCCGATGCGGCGCGCTCGCTCGAGAAGCTGCAACTGCCGGAGACGTTCTGGGACGAGGCGCTCGGCGGACTTTCGCACGAGGCCGGCGAGAAGCTTCGCCGCTGGCGTCCGGCCACGGTCGGTCAGGCTTCGCGAATCGCCGGCGTGAGCCCGTCCGACGTCGCGGTCCTGCTCGTGCACGCGAAGCGGATGGCCGCGCGGGGCTGAACGGCCCTCGTCCTTTGGATCACGCCGCAGCGGACGGGCGGGCGGCGCTGGCGGTGCGCCGGGAGCGTTCGGCGCACACCTTCGCCAGGCCGCGGGTGCCGAATCGCCGGAAGTCCTCTAGAGTGCGCGGCTCATGACCCGCTCCTCGAACTCTGGAAAGCCGCGAGGCGAAGGACCGCGCCGCGCAGGCCGGTGGGACTCGCGGCCCACGCAGCGCGGGCGCGGCGAACGCCCGGCGCGCACGGGCGAGGCGCGGTCCGGGGGCAGACCCGTCGAGGGCGTCGGCCGCAGGCTCGGCCAGCGCCCGGCGACCTCGCGGCCCGGCTCGGGACCTGCGGCGCGTCCCCTGGCCCGGCGCCCGGCGACGCGGCCAGCGGATCCGGAGCGATTGCTGGCGCGGCAGCCGTGGCAATCGCTGCGCCCTCTCATACCCGGCGATGAGCAGGAGGTCGAGTCGCGTCTTGCCGCGCTTCGCGAGTACGCCAGGCAACTGCTCGAGTGGAATCGAGGGGTCTCGAACCTGATCTCCCGTCACGACGAGCCGCGCCTCGTCGAACGCCACCTGCTGGAATCGCTGCTTCCGGCCAGACTGATCGCATCCAGCGGCGCGAAGCGCCTCGTGGATTTCGGCTCGGGCGCCGGGTTGCCGGCCGTGCCGCTGGCACTGTGCGGGATCGGCGAGCACTGGACGCTGGTGGAGTCGCGCCGGAACAAGACGCTTTTCCTCAAGAAGATTCAGCAGGACAACAAACTGCGCGACTTCGTTGTCATGACAGGACGTCTCGAAGTACTGGTCGAGGATGGCGCGCCCGCGCTTGCATGCGACGCCTTCACCTCGCGCGCAACCGCGGCGATCGGGCCGACGCTCGCGATGGCGGCCCGTATCGTCGAACCGGGCGGCTCGGCGTTCCTGTGGAAGGGCAGCAGCTACGAACAGGAGATGGACGCCGCGCGCAGCGAATGGGAGCAGGCCTGGCGACTCGAGCGGGTGACGACGCTCGCTGACGGCCCTAACGTGGTCGCGACATTCGTAAGGAAGTAACCGGCTTCCTTAAGTTCGTCGTGGCATGTTGCACGTGGAACGATAGGGCTTGAGCGGATCAAAGCGACCCTGATATCTTGCCGCCTCGTTCGTGCCGCGTGGATCGCGCGGCTTTCCTGCGGGGTGCTGACCTTCGCGCTGAGTGGCGCACCAGCGAGCCACCGCTCCTGAACCGGGCCACCGGCCCGATCGAGTCGAGGCATGGGACGCGTCATCTCGATCGCCAGCCAAAAGGGTGGCGTCGGCAAGACCACGACCGCGATCAACCTGGCTGCCTGCCTCGCGCAGGAGAACAAGCGCGTGCTCGTCGTGGACATTGACCCGCAGGGCAACGCCACGAGCGGGTTCGGCATCAACGGCAACGACCAGCGACTTTCGACCTACGAGGTGCTGATCGGGCAGGCCGAGGTCCAGGACGCCATCATGCCGACGGCCCTTGCGACCCTGGACCTGATGCCAACCGGGCAGAGGTTGTCGGGTGCCGAGGTCGAACTCGTCGGCATGATGGCGCGTGAGACGCGGCTCAAGAGCTGTCTCGTGAAGGTCCGCGACGACTACGACTACGTCTTCATTGACACGCCGCCATCGCTCGGGCTCCTGACGATCAACTCCCTCACCGCCTCGGACTCCGTTCTGATCCCGCTCCAGTGCGAGTACCTCGCGCTCGAGGGGCTGACCCAGTTGATCGGCGCGATCCGGCTCGTTCAGGACCACTTGAACCCGGCGCTTAGGATCGAAGGAGTCCTGCTCACGATGTTCGACGCCCGGCTCAACCTTTCCCAGCAGGTTGCTGAGGAAGCAAGAAAGTTCTTTGGCGAACGCGTCTACAAGACTGTAATTCCACGCAATGTGCGCCTCAGCGAGGCGCCTTCGTTCGGCAAGCCCATCGTCCTTTACGACCCACACAGCAGCGGCGCCGAGAGCTATCGCGAGCTCGCGCGGGAGGTGCTCGAACATGAGTAGGAAGGTGCTTGGACGCGGGCTCGAGGCGCTCATCTCGTCCTCGACCGCCACCGAAGCCGTCGAGGGCAGGCAGATCCAGGCGACCGGCGGAGCGACGTCGCTCCCGATCCAGTCCATCGGACCCAATCCATTCCAGCCTCGCACGCGCTTCGACGACGCCGGGCTCAAGGAGCTGGCGGACTCGATCCGCACCAGCGGGGTCATCCAGCCGGTGCTGGTTCGTCCCAGGGGCATTGGCGAGTACCAGCTCGTCGCCGGCGAGCGCCGGCTGCGCGCCGCACAGCTTGCCGGCCTTGAGCAGATCCCGGCCATCGTCCGCGACTTCGACGACCGCGGCATGATGGAGCTGGCGCTGATCGAGAACATCCAGCGGGAGGACCTGAACCCGATCGACGAGGCAAGGGCCTACCAGGCCCTGGTCGAGAAGGTCGGGCTCACGCACGACCAACTCTCCGAGCGCGTGGGCAAGCAGCGCAGCTCGATTACGAACTCGCTTCGTCTGCTGGCCCTGCCGCCTGAGGTCCGCGAGATGGTTTCACGTGGAACGCTAACCGCCGGGCATGCTCGCGCGATTCTTGGCATTGATGGCGCCGGCGACCAGTTGGCCGCGGCGCGCTATGTCGTTGGCAAGGGGTTTTCGGTGCGCCGGACGGAGGCGTTCGTCCGGCGCCGAGAGCGCAAGGCGCACACCCGTCCCCGGGTCGCGCGACTGGAAGGGCTTCCAGAGTGGGAGGAGAAGCTCAAGCAGCGCTTCAGCACGAACGTCGCCATCATGCCGGGCCGCAAGGGCGGCCGGGTCGAGTTCGAGTTCTACAGCCAGGACGACCTCGAGCGCCTGCTCGAGGCCTGGGGCGTTCTTTAGCCGGATACCCGCGGCCAGGAGGGCCATGTGATGCGATTCGGCACCAAACAGCAGCCGGAGGAAGCTCCCCGCGCGAACACCGTGATCGGCGTCGGCTCGAGCGTGCGCGGCACCCTGATGATCAGCGGGACGCTGCGCATTGACGGCGAGTTCGAGGGCGACGTCCTGAGCTGCGAACGTCTCGAGATCGGCGAGCACGGCGTGATGCGCTCGGACATCGAGATCAAGGAGGCCATGATCAAGGGGCGCGTCATCGGCAGCATCCGTGCCCTGGGCGTCGTCGAGCTCAAGACGGGCGCCCACATGGACGGCGACGTCGCCGCGTTCAGCGTGGTGATGGAGCCCGGCGTTCACTTCACGGGCCGATGCACGATGCTGGAGGCAGGCACCGAGGGAGTCGAGCTGACGAGCTGACCCACGCCTGCCAGATTGAATACACATCCGCATAACTTCATGTGCCACAAAGAATCCATAATCACAACTTCGAGCGCACGAACGCCCAGGAAGTCAGGCAGATGACGCCCGCTTCCACCGTGGAGCAGGTCCCTCCCGGCTCCCGGACTGCGCCCCCATCCGATCCCGGTTTCCACGCCGCCCGCGGCCGGGCCTTCGTCTTCTCGGCGACGGTCTTCTGGGCGCTGTCGGCGACCCTCGCGCGCTTCGTGTTTCGCGACCGCCACGTGGACAGCCTCGTCGTCGTCGAGCTGAGACTCGCCATCGCGGTGATCGTCCTGTTCGCGATCCTGGTCACCACCCGGCGTGACCTGCTCCGCATCCGCCGCTCGGACCTGACCTACTTCGTCGTGCTGGGCCTCTTCGGCGTCGCGGCCGTCCAGTCCACCTACTACTACTCCATCGCCCATCTCGGCGTGAACGTCGGGATTCTCATCCAGTACCTCGCACCCTCCCTGCTCGTCGCCATCGAGCTGATCCGCGGGCGCTGGGTCGGCTGGAGCATGCTCACGGCGGTGGCTCTGGCGCTCGGCGGGACGGCGCTGCTCGTCGGCGGGGTGGATCCGCGCACGATGGATGCCGGACCGATCGAGTGGGGTGTGGGGTTCGCCTCGGCGGCGGCGTTCGCGTTCTACATCCAGTACTCCAAGCGGGGCCTCGAGCGATATCACCCGGCCACGGTGCTCTTCTATACGTTCCTCGTGGCGGCGCTCTTCTGGTCGTTCCACTCGCCGCCGTGGGCCATCGCCGCGGCCGGCTATGGGCAGGACCTGTGGTGGATGTTCATCGCCCTCGGCATCTTCTCGACGCTGGTTCCGTTCTCGCTCTTCTACGCCGGGCTCCGCTCCCTGCCGGCCGCCGAGGCCGGCGTGATCGCGACGGCCGAGCCGCTCGTCGTCATCGTGGCCGCGGCCGTCTTCCTTGGCGAACGGCTCGGGCCCATGCAGATCGTCGGAGCCGCGTTGGTGCTCGCCGCGGCTCTGCTGGCCTCGCGTGAACGGCCCGAGGTGCCGCAGGCCGCCGTCGAACGGGCGTGAGCCGGCACTCGCGGCGCCGGGCGGCGTCGCCGCCGCGGCCCGCGGCCGCACGGCGAGCCCGCCCGCGCGATGCGCTTGCCACGCGCGGGCGGCTCACGCGGAGCGCCCGCAGCACCCGGCACGAACATGCCGCGCACCGCCGACCCGACGGCATCCGCGACCGGCCGCGGCGAGGCGCGAGAGGATCAGGCGAAGATGAGCCCGCCGCCGCCGGCGCGGTGAATCGTCAGCAGTCCGCGATCAGCTTGCTTCCGCCCAGCCCGCCGCGAACTCCTCGAGCGCGTTGCGGTGCCGGCTCGACAGCCGTTCCCGCAGCGTGTCGAGGCGCAACGGGCTTACCGTCTCGACCGAGTAGCGCTCGTCCCAGACGAGATTGCCGCGCAACCACACGCGAAGTTCGGGGAACTGGGCCAGGAGCGCCATGCCCGTCCTGCCCTTGAGCTCGCGGACGGCGCTCGCCACGCTCTGCGCCGGACGCAGTCCAAAAAGCACGTGCACGTGGTCCTGGCCGGCGACGACTTCCACGAGCTCGAAGTGCCGCTCCTCGCAGGTCGCCCGGATCAGGCCGCGGAGCGCTTCGATGTGCCGGTCCTTGAGCACCGGCCGCCGCCCCCGCGTGCTCCAGGTGACGAGGTAGTGGAGCTGGCTGCGATACACGGGCTCCCAACTCCTGCCGAGTGCCTGCTTCACAGTGGGGGCCAGGTCGAGTTCCACGGGACTTCCTCCTGCGGGGACGTTGAACGGATGTGCACTACGCGGGGGTGAAAAACGGGAGCCGCGGCTCCCGTGGTGCTGCCCTCAGCGATGAACGGTGCGAACGACGCCTCGGACGATGCCGAGGATGCGGAGCGGGTCCCCCTTGCCGACGACGATCGGCTCGTACTTCACGTTGGCCGCGACCAGTTCGATGTGGCCACGGCGCGGCTGGTAGTACTTCACCGTGGCCTCGTCCTCGAGCAGTGCGACCACGATCTCGCCGCTGCGCGCTTCGTCCTGCTTGCGAACGATGACGTAGTCGCCCTCGAGGATGCCGGCGTCAATCATGCTGTCGCCGCGCACCTGGAGCGCGAAGAGGTTGGCGGTCTCACCGAACATGTCCGCCATCTCGAGGGCGCCGGTGAAGTTCTCCTCGGCGAGGATCGGCTGGCCGGCCGCGACGCGCCCGAGCACGGGAATCCCGATGGCGCGGGGTGCCGAGACGGGACCGATGCCGCGCGAGATCTTCCGGTTGCGGCGGATGTGCCCCGCCTTCTCGAGCAGGTTCAGGTAGTACCGCACCCCATTCGTCGAAGTGATTCGAAAGTGTTCGCCGATCTCGCGAATGGTCGGCGCGGAGCCGTTCTCGCGGCGGAAGCGCTGGATGAACGCGAGAATCTCGCGGGCTCTGTCGTTGAGCATGTGGTTCTCCGTCCCTGTTCGGTTGGGTTCGAGGCAGGAACCTGGCACGCGCGGACACTAGTGCACACGCGTGCAGTCCGTCAAGGGCCGAATCTTCGGGCCTCGCCGCCGGCTGGTTTGGCGGCCCGACGCTCCGCTGCCAACTTCGACGCACGCGCGTCGCGGTTGCGCCGGACCCTCGGGTGGGCGCCGTTGTGGCGCACGACTTTCGGCCGGCCCGGGAACGCAGGTGTCGGTGGCAGCGATCGTGCTCGATGCCTACGGCGGGGCCGCAAGGTCTCCGTCGCATCGGGGCCGGGGTGGATGGCCGATGGCGCCGAGGTGGGTCGCAATCGGGGGCCGACTTGCCGAGGCGCGGCGGCCGCCGCCACCGCCCGGTGCGATGAAGGAGCAAGTCCGTGACCCGAAGGCCCCGGCTCGGGGTTCGTCCCGGCCGGGGCCCCGGTGCCCGAAATGAATCACGCCTCGGGCGACTGACGGCGGCCCGGATCGGACTCCGGGCGTTGAGGTGGTGTGGTGTGCGCGGGGCGCCGTCCGGTCCGCGGCATGAAGCGCGCGCGGCCCGGCCTGCGTGGGCCGGGCCGCGGGTGCGCGGGCCGCTCTCAGGGGTCAGTTCACGCGCATCTCGAAGCGAAGGAGCTGACCGGGCCCCGGCAGACCGTAGGCGTCGAAGACCGCCTTGTCGGTCAGGTTGTCCACGGCAATCGTCGTGCGCAGCGTGCTCGCCCACCCGTCCGCGCCGCCCAGTCGCCAGTCGCGCGCGACGTTCACGCCCAGGGTCGTCGCCGAGGCGAGCGTCTCGAGTTCGCCCGAATCGGGGTGGAGCGCGAACTGCTCGCCGATCCAGCGCGCCGAGGCGCCGAGGCGGAACCGGCGCGGCAGACTCAGCTCGGCGCGCAGGCTGCCGCTCGTCTCCGGAAGGTTCTCGGGGTGCTCGAGCTGCGCGCTCGGATCGAGCAGGTCGGCGGTTTGCGCGGTGAAGTCCGCGCCCAGGGAAAGCCCGCCGAAGCGCCGCGAGCCGATGAGCTCGACGCCCCGGCTCTTCAGCCCCTCCTGGTTGACGCGCTTGAAGCGACCGCTTTCGCGAATGCGGACCACGGCATCCGAGAGCCGTTGCGTGAAGGCGACGACCTGCAACTGCCCGAGCCGGTCCCGGAGCATGACGCCGACTTCGCCCGCGACCAGCCGCTCCGGTTTGAGGTCCGGATTCGGCGTGAAGCGGTTGAGCGCGCCCGAGTAGAGCTCGCGCAGCGAGGGAAAGCGCGCCCTTCGGTTGGCGCTCGCGTGCACCGTCACGGCTCCGCCGGAGAACACGGCGCTCAGGCCGGCGCGCGCGCCGGGCTCATCGAGCGCCCCGACGCCCGGTTTGCCGCCGGCGAGCGGATTCGTCGAGCGGTCGAGCGCCAGCCCCAGCGACAGGTCCAGCTCCTCGAGCGGCCCGCCGCCCTCGAAGGGGCGCCGCACGATCGTCTCTCCGGCCACGCTCCAGAGCCGGTGGCGATAGCGGCTGGTGGCTCCTGGGGTGAGGAACTCGTCGTAGGTGAGCTGGCTGCTCGTCACGCCGAGCCGCAGGTCGGCGTTGCGGCCGAGCGTCTGGCTGGCGGTCGCGCGCATGGACAGCGTGACCTGTTCGCCGTCCTCCTCGCTCGTGATGCTGTCGTAGAGGATCGAATCGTAGGCGTCGATCTCGGTCCGGCCGGCGTCGAGTCCGAAGCTGGCCTGCAGGCTCGCCGCGCCGCCCCAGGGCGCCCGGCGGGCGCCGCTGCCCGCGGAGAGCACCGACAGCGAGCGGGCGACGAAAGGGTAGCGCCAGTATCGAGGCTCGCTCACGCCCAGCTCGGCCGCGATGCCGCGCTCCTCGCGATACGCCGAGCTGGCGAGCGACGTCCACGCTCCGCCCTCGTGATCGAAGCGCAGCGAGGCGAACGCGTCGCTGGCCGCGGCGTCGGTGTTGATGCGCAGGCGCTCGCCGAGGATCGGCTGCACGATCCCCGCGGGTTTCGTCGCGCCCGGCGAATCGCGGTGCCCCGCGCCGGCGCGCGCCGTGAGGACGCCCGCGCGCAGGCGCCGCGGCACGCTGATCGAAGCCGTGGCGCCGAACCCGCCGCTCGCGTCAACGCCCGCGCCCGCCTCGAGCGAGGAGTGGTCCGGCGCCGCTCCCGCGTGGCTGCGGAAGTCAATCATGCCGCCGAGCACGTTGGGTCCGGTCAGGATGGTCGAGAGCCCGGGCACGAGCGTGACCTGCCGCATGGCGCCGACCGGGATCACCGACACGTCGGTGCGGCCGTCCCAGCTCAGCGTGAGCGGCAGCCCGTCGTAGAGCACCGAGACCTGTCTCGATTCCGAGCCACGGATGGACAGCTCGGTTTCGCCGCGGCTGTTGGTGCGCACGTGGACCGAGGGCAGCTCCTCGATCACCTCGCGCAGGCTGGCCGCCGCCGGCAGCGGGAGCGAATCAATGTCCGAGTGGACCACGCTGCTGCCGCCGCGGGTCGTGCCCGTGCGGCTGCCGAGCACGCTGGTGCCTTCGATCTCGACGATCGCGGTGTCGGCGGGCGCGGTCTGCGCCGCGCCGGCCGACACCGCCAGCGCGGTCGCGGCCAGGCCGCAGACCGCCGCCCCGAGCGCGCGCGCGGCCCGGGTGAAGAAGCAGGAAGGGAACACGGGAGTCCTTTCACGAAACGCCAGACGAAATCGGCCCGGCCACGCGGTGCGCGGCGGGCGGGTTCGAAGGGTGCGGGTTTCGTGCGGACTTCAGTTCCTGAGCGGGACGAACGCCGGCCGCCGCGAAGTCGGCGGCGCGGGCGGTGGGGACTCCTTCGGGACCTCGAGCAACGCTCCCGCCTGCTGCCCGGCTTCGGGCAGGCCGGCGAGGGGCCCGCGAGGGCGCGGAGCGCTCGCGTGCATGCGCGCGGCGCCGGCGAAGAACGCGGCGCCCGAGGACCGCAGCGCCTCAGCCCGTCCGCCGCCTTCCTCGCCGAAATGCCACGCGATCTCCGCTTCGCCCCGCAGGACTTCGGCAGGCTCCTGCGGCGCGCCCGCCTCGATGGCGAAGTACTCCGAGGGCGCCGATTCGGTCTCGCCGAAGCGCCCGCCCGCGCGCAGCACCAGCCGCGCGCGACTCGCGTGAACGCGCGGCATGCGCCAGCGGAGCGGGCCATCGTCGGCCTCGCGCTCCGGCGTCAGCCGAATCGCGCGCCCCGAGCCGTCGTCGGGCAGCAGCAGCAGCTCGCACTCGTCCACGCCGGCGGGAAGCTCGGGCAGCGCGGTCACGTACTCGCCGCCCGCTCGTGCCGACGGCGGCGGCGCGACGGCCGGAATCCGCGGGGCGGACCAGGCCGCGCCGGCCAGCAGCAGGGCGAGCAGCGTGAGTGCGGGCGAGCGGGGACGCATGGGGCCGGAGGATAGCCGAACGCGCGGGCCGGTCCGCTGGCGCATTTTCCGGGCGCGGGAAAACGCCGGGCCGGCGCCGGGTGTGCATGCCGCGCACGGTTCGGGTGCGCCGCGGCGACGACCGGCCGGGCGGAGCGCATTCCCCCGAACGGCCTTCTCGTTTAGCTTCACCCGTCCGGCCGGCTCCCGCGGCCGGCCCCGACCATGACCTCCAGCGCCACCACCACCTCCGACAGCCGACTGCGCACGTACGCCTCGTTCGTGCGCTTCGAGCACACGCTCTTTTCCCTGCCGCTCATCCTCGCGGGCGTCTTCAGCGCGCCGGGCCCTCGCATGAGCCTCGCGCGCTGGCTGCTGATCGCGCTCGCGGCGGTCGGCGCGCGCACCGCGGGCATGAGCCTGAACCGCCTCATTGACCGGCACATTGACGCGCGCAACCCGCGCACGAAGGTGCGCGAGCTGCCCGCCCGGCGAATGAAGCTCGCCGAGGGCATCGCGCTGCTCGCCGGCAGCGTCACCGTCTATCTCGCGGCGTGCTGGGCGCTCGGCGCGTGGTACCTGAAGGTCGCGGTCGTGCCGCTCGCGGTGTTCGCGCTCTACCCCTACCTCAAGCGCTTCACGCCGCTCTGCCACATGGGCGTCGGCGCCGCGCTCGCGCTCTCGCCGCTCGCCGGCTACGCGGCCGCCCATCCGGACCTCCTGCGCTGGCAGCCGGCGCTGTGGCTGGCCGCGTTCGCGTTCGCGTGGGTGAGCGGCTTCGACATCATCTACGCCACGCTCGACGAGGACTTCGACCGCGAGGAAGGCCTGCACTCGATGGTCGCATGGCTCGGCCGCGCGCAGGCCCTGCGCGTCTCGTGGAGCCTGCACCTCGCCGCGCTGGCCGCGCTCGCCGGCGCCGTCGTCGCGATCGCCGGCCGCGCCGCCGCGTTCGCGACCCCGTGGGGCCTCGTCACGGTCGCCTGCTTCGCCGCCGCCTGCGTGCTCCTCACGTTCGAGCAGCGCCTCGCCGAGCACGTGGACCTCGCCTTCTTCAAGATCAACGTCTGGGTCGGCGCGGTCGTCCTCGCGATGACCCTCGCCGCCCGCATGGCGGGGGGTGGAATGTGATGAAGCGCTCCGTCCGGTGCGTCGGGGTGAGCCCGACGGCGGTGCGTCCGACGAGCCGCGGAGCCATGGAGGGCGGGAGCGGCGAGTGGATGCAGCGAGAGCGAGGCAGGATGCCGAGCCGAGCGGGCCGCCGTCGGGCTCACCCCGACGCACCGGACGGAGCATCCTCCTAGTGGCCCGCTACCTCATCGGCATGACCGGCGCCTCCGGCGCCATTCATGGCGTGGACTTCGTTCGCCGCTGCCCCGGCGAGAAATACCTCGTGATGAGCGACTGGGCCCGCCACGTCCTGCACGCCGAGATGTCGCTCGCGCCCTCCGACCTCGAATCCCATGTGGCGAAGGTCTTCCGCGACTCCGACCTCGCCGCGCCGTTCTCAAGCGGCACCAATCGCCACGACGCGTTCGTCGTCGTGCCGTGCAGCGTCAGCACCCTCGCCAAGATCGCCGTGGGAATCGCCGACACGCTCATCACGCGCGCCGCGGCCGTGGCGCTCAAGGAACGAATGCGGCTCGTGCTGTGCGTGCGCGAGACCCCGCTGTCCACCATCGCGCTCGAGAACATGGCGAAGCTCTCGCGCGAGGGCGTCGTCGTCATGCCAATCTCGCTGCCCTACTACCGCGCGACCCACGACCTCGATCAGCTCGTCGCCGGCTTCACGAACAAGCTGCTGGCGCTGCTGGGCGAGCCTGCCGGCGAAGGCTGGCGCGAGGACGAGCTGGAATGAGCTTCCGCACGCTGCGCCAGTTTCTCGACCACTGCGAGGCGAAGGGCGACCTGAAGCGCGTGACGCGCGAGGTGGACTGGCGCTACGAGGTTACCGAGATCGCCTGCCGCGAGGCGAAGGCGCAGGGCCCCGCGCTGCTGTTCGAGAACGTGCGCGGCGCGCGCTTCCCGCTCGCGGTCAACGTCCTCGCCGCCGAGCGCCGCATCGAGTGGGCGCTCGGCCGCAAGGCGCGCGCCGTCGGCGCCGAGATCGAGGAGATCTTCCACGCGCTGCCCCCGAAGGCGCTGGGCGACCTGTGGGCGCTGCGCGGCAGCGCCGGGCGCGTGCTCGCGAGCCGGCCCGCGCGCATCGAGCGCGGGCCCGCGCAGGAGCGCTCGCTCGGTGCGAACCTGTCCGCGCTGCCGATCCTGCAACTGTGGCCCAGGGACGGCGGCCGGTTCGTGACCTTCCCGCTGGTCTTCACCGAGGACCCGAAGACGCGCAAACGCAACCTCGGCATCTACCGCATGCAGGTCTTCGACGAGCGGACGACCGGCATGCACTGGCAGATCGGCAAGGGCGGCGGCTTCCACTTCCATCGCGCCGAGACCGCGGGCAACGGGCTCGAAGTCGCGGTCGCGGTCGGCGCCGACCCGGCCACGCTGCTCGCGGCCGTGGCGCCGCTGCCCGAGGGCATTGACGAGCTGGCCTTCGCCGGGTTCCTTCGCGGATCGCCCACGCGCCTCGCCCGCGCCCGTTCGCTCGACATGCTCGTGCCCGCCGACGCCGAGTTCGTCATCGAGGGCGTCGTCCACGCCGGCGAGCGGCGCACCGAGGGTCCCTTCGGCGACCACTTCGGCCACTACTCGCACGCCGCGCCGTTCCCCGTCTTCCACGTCCGGGACGTCACGCATCGCGCGCTGCCGATCTTCCAGGCGAGCGTCGTCGGCAAGCCGCCGCAGGAAGACAGGTACATGGGCGAGGCCGTGCAGGAGATGTTCACCGGCGTGCTCAAGGTGATCCATCCCGAGATCACCGACCTGTGGGCCTACTACGAGGCCGGCTTCCACAACCTGCTCGTCGTCGCGGTCGAGAACCGCTTCGCGAAGGAGGCGAAGAAGACCGCGCTCGGCCTGCTGGGCACCGGACAGCTGTCGCTCACCAAGGTCGTCGTGCTCGTGGACGGCGACGTGAACCCGCGCAACCGCCGCGCGGTGTTCGACGCGCTCGCGCGCAACTTCGATCCGGCCGAGGATTTCCTGCTCGTGCCCGGCGTTCCGCTCGACACGCTCGACTTCACGAGCGGGGTGATGAACCTGGGGAGCAAGATGGTGTTCGACGCGCAGAGCCACGCGCGGCCGGTCGGCTCGGCCGGCAACTCTCCCGGCACCGGCGTCGCGCCGTCACCGCCGCTCGCCGGCGTGCCCGACCCGCGCGCGTTCGATTCGCGCGTGAAGGCCCACCGGCTCGTGAGCCGCGGGCTGCTCGTCGTGCAGGTGGCAAGCGAAGGCCGCGCGGTGGTCGAGGCGCTGGTGGGGCGCCCCGAGTACGCCGCCTGCAAGCTGGTCGTCGCGGTCAGCGACGACGTACCGCTCGGCGACGACGAGATGCTGCTGTGGGGCGTCTTCACCCGATTCGACTGCGCGCGGGACATCGTGCCGGCGGCGGTCGAGGCGCGCGGCGCCTGGCTCACCTGCCGCGGGCCGCTCGGCATTGACGCGACCTGGAAGGACGGCTACCCGGAACCGGTCGCGAGCCCGCCCGAGACGATCGCGCTCGTGGACGGCTGGTGGAGCAGCGAGTAGCGCCGCCTACTTCGCGAGCCGCTCGGCGAGGAAATCCTTCATCGCCTCCCACGAGCGGCGGTCGGCGGTCGCGTTGTAAGCCGCTCCTTTACTGTTGTCGGTGCCGGCGCGCGGGTCGGTGAAGCTGTGCACCGCGCCGCTGTACTGGATCAGCTCCCAGTCCGCCTTCGCGGCGCGCATCTCGTTCATGAACGCCGTGACGTCCTCCTGCTTCACGTACGGATCGTCGGCGCCGTGCAGCGTAAGCACGGAGGCCTTGAGGTCGTCGGGCGTGCCGGGCATCAGGGCGTCGAGGGTGCCATGGAAGGTGACGACGGCGCGCAGCGGCGCTCCGCTGCGCGCCAGTTCGAGCGCGCCGGAGCCGCCGAAGCAGTAGCCGGTCGCCGCCAGGCGCGTCGCATCCACCTGCGGACGGCCGGCGAGGAAGTCGAGCCCCGCGCGCGCGCGGGCGCGCAGCAGCACGGGGTTCTTGTAGAGCCTGCCCGACTCCGCGGCCGCCTCGGTGGCATTCGCGGGCCGGACGCCCTTGCCGTACACGTCGGCGGCGAGCGCCACGTAGCCGAGGGCCGCGAGCTTTTCGACCTGGGACTTCTGGTGGTCCGTGACGCCCATCCAGTCGTGAATGAGCAGCACGCCGGGACGCTTCTCCTTCACCGCGTCGTCGTACGCGAGCCAGCCCTGCAGGACGGTGTCGCCCTGGCGGTATTCGACGGGTTCGGTCTTCACGGCCGCGCTTCCGACAGCAGGCACCATCGTCAGCGTGAGCAGCAGCGGCAGCAGCTTCCTCATGGCGTACTCCTCCTCGTGGAGAGCGGTCGGCCTTCGTGCGGAAGTTATCGCGCCGCATGTCCGGTGCGCCACCTTCGCGGCCGGCGCGGAGCCGCGTCGAGGTCGCCCGGATGCGTCACGATCCCGCCTGGCCCGCTTGCGCGGCCGTGCGGCCCCGCCGCAGAGTGCCGGGCATGACCGCGCGTCTTCGCTTGGCCCAGCTGCTGCCGCTCGCGGCGGCTCTCGCCTTCCTCGCCGGCTGCGGACCGCGTGACGTGCAGACGCCCGAGGCGCTGGCCGGTCACTACGAGGGAAGCGTCGCCTACCGCGACGAGACGATGCCGGTGGACCTCGACATCGAGCTGCGCGACGGCCGGCCCGCCGCGCGCGTCAGCCTGCCGGCGATGCTGGTTCGCGACCAACCGGTCGAGGCGTTCGAGTTCCGCTCGCCCAAGGTACGCTTCCGACTGCCGGTCGGCGGTGGGACCATGCTCTTCGACGGCTGGTTCCGCCGCGACGTCCTCTCGGGCGTGCTCTCGGGAGGTCCGCTGCCCTTCACGCTCAACCGCAACACGCTTCCGCGCCTCGGACTGCGCCGCGTCGCGAGGAGGCCGGACACCCTCGCGGTGGACACGGTGCGTTTCGCCGGTGGGTCGGTGTCGCTCGCGGGCACGCTGATCGCGCCGCGCGATTCGCTCGTGAGCCCGGCGGTCCTCGTGCTCGGCGGCGAGCACGGCACGCGCGGCGATGGTCTCGAACTGGCGGACCGCTTCGCGCGCGCCGGCTTCGTCGCGCTCGTCTTCGATTCGCGCGGGCAGGGCGCGTCGGCGGGCGACGCGAACGTCGCGCTCGCCGACCTCGAACTGGACGCCGTCGAGGCGATGGAGTTCCTGCGTCGCCGCCCTGGTGTGGACGCGAAGCGCGTCGGGCTCGTCGGGATCGGGCGCGGGGCGCTGCTCGCGCCGCGCGTCGCCGCGCGCGTCCGAACGGCGTTCGTGGTCGCGGTCTCGCCGCCGGGCGTGCCCCTCGAGCAAGCCCACGGCCGGCGCGGCGTGCCGGAGTGGGCGAAGCGGGAAGCGCACGCCGACCCTGCCGCGCCGTGGGCGGCGATCGCCTCGCCCGCGCTGGTCTTCTTCGGCGAGCGGGGCGACGTGCTGGCCCGCGAGGGCGCCGCCCGGGTGCGCGAGGCGCTGGCCCGCGGCGGCCGGCCGGCGCGGATCGAAGTCGTTCCGCGCGCGGACGACGCCCTGCGGCTGAAGCCCCGGCGCGGCGAGCCCTTCGATTTCCCCCGCGTTTCGCCCGCGGCGCTCGACACGCTGTTCGCGTGGGCGCGCCGCGAGAGCGGCCTGCCGCCCGCGCCGCCGCGCCTGGTGCCGTCCGCGCGCTGACGAGCGCCCCGACGTTTCCACATGCCCGGCCGAATGCGCGCGCCCGCCCGCCGCCACCGGCTGGCGGTTCAGGAAGGGTCCGCGATAGCTTCCCGCCGATGAATACCCTCGACGCCTTCCGCCAGACGTTTGGCGCGCCGCGCGCGCTGATCGGGATGATTCACGTCGGCGCGCTGCCGGGCACGCCCGCGGCGCACCACGGCGTGGACAAGCTCGTGCAGGATGCGGTCGCCGAGGCGCGCGTCTATCGCGAAGCGGGCTTCACGGCGCTCATGATCGAGAACATGCACGACCGGCCGTACCTCAGGCGCGACGCGGGCCCCGAGATCGTCGCGGCGCTGACCGCGATCGGCCGCGAGGTGAAGCGCGAGGTGCCGCTGCCGCTCGGGTTTCAGGTGCTGGCCGGCGCGAACCGCCAGGCGATCGCGGTCGCGCACGCGTGCGGCGCCGAGTTCGTACGCGTCGAAGGCTTCGTGTTCGCCCACGTCGCCGACGAGGGCGTGATCGCCGCCGACGCGGGCGAGCTGCTGCGCTTCCGCCGCGCGATCGGCGCCGAGCGCGTGAATGTCTTCGCCGACGTCAAGAAGAAGCACTCCTCGCACGCGCTCACCGCGGACGTCTCGCTCGCCGAGACCGCGAAAGCCGCGGAGTTCTTCCTCGCCGACGGCGTCGTGGTGACGGGCGGGGCGACCGGAGAACCCGCGGAGCCGGGCGACGTCGCGGCCGTCGCGGCCGCGGTGACCACGCCCGTGCTCGTCGGCTCGGGGCTCACCGCCGCGAACCTCGCGCTCTACACGCCCGCGCACGGTTTCATCGTCGGCTCGTCGGTGAAGCAGCGTGGCGTGTGGTCGAACCCGCTCGACCGCGACGCGGTTCGCGCGGTGGCGGCCGCGTTCGTGGCGCTCGGGCCCGGCGCGTGATGCGGGGCGGGATCGGCCGCCGCGCACCGAGGCGCGCGGATGTGAACGATTGCCGGGGGCGCGCGGCACCCCACGGGAGCGCGCGCGCATGACGCCGGACCTGGTCCTGCTCGGCAACCTGCTGGTGGACGACGTCGTCTTTCCCGACGGCCGCACGCGCATGGGACAGGCGGGCGGCGCGATGCTCTACGCTTCGCTCGGCGCATCGCTGTGGGGCGCTCGCGCCGGCTGCGTGAGCCTGCAGGGCGACGACTACCCCGAGCAGGCGCTCGAACGGCTACGCGCGCGCGGCGTCGCGACCGACGGGATCCGCCGCCTCGGCCGCGGAGGCGTTCGGACGTGGCTCCTTTATGAAGGCCGCGTGCGCCGGATCGTTCACCGCCTCGGCGTGCCCTCGCACGAGGAAGTCTCGCCCGAGTACGACGACGTGCCTCAAGCGTGGCGGACGGCGAAGGCGTTCCACCTCGCGCCCATGCCGATCGCCCGGCAGTCGGACCTCGCCGAGCGGCTGGGCGCCGGGGGCGCGTTCGTCTCGGTGGACCCGCACGAGATCGTGACCGAGTCCACGCTGCCGCGCTGGCGCGAAACGCTCGCGCACGCGGACGCGTTCTTCCCGAGCGAGGACGAGCTGCGGCTCGAGGACGCGCAGACCGACCCGCACCGCGCGCTGCGGCGGCTGGCCGGCGGCCTCGGGCGGCTGCGGTTCGTCGCGTTCAAGCGCGGCCTGAAGGGCGGGCTGCTCTACGACGTGCGCGAGGACCGGCTTCACGACTGGGGCGCCCGCACGCACGGCGTCGTGGATCCGACCGGGGCGGGCGACGCGTTCGCCGCCGGTTTCCTGCTCGCCCACCTGCGCGGCCTGCCGCTCGCGGATTGCCTGCGCCGCGGCGTCGTGACCGCGAGCTTCGCGATCGAGGACTGGGGTCCCGACGGCCTGCTCGCCGCCACGCCGCCGGCCGCGGCCGCGCGGTTGCGCGAGTGGTTCGGGCAGGAGGCGCACGCATGAACGAGTGGCTCGCGTTCTCGGACCAGGTGGCCCGGGCGCTCGCCGGCAACCGACCCGTCGTCGCGCTCGAGACGACCGTGGTGACGCACGGCCTGCCGCACCCCGACGGCATGAGGGCCGCGTTGCAACTGGAAGCCGACGTGCGCGGGGCCGGTGCGGTGCCCGCCACGATCGGCGTGCTCGACGGCCGCGTGCGCATCGGACTCACACGCGCCGAGCTGGAGCGGCTCGCGGCCGCGCCCGGCGTCGCCAAGCTCAACCTCTCGAACCTGGCCGCGGTGCTCGTCGCCGGCGGGCCCGGTTCGACCACGGTGGCGGCGACGATGTTCGCCGCGCACCGCGCCGGCATCGCCGTGTTCGCCACCGGCGGCATCGGCGGCGTGCATCGCGATGCCGCCGAGACCGGCGACGTGAGCGCCGACCTGACCGCGCTCTCGCGCCTGCCCGTCGCGGTCGTGTGCGCCGGCGCCAAGGCGATCCTCGATCTGCCCCGCACGGTGGAGATGCTCGAGACGCTGGGCGTGCCGGTGCTGGGCCTGGGCACGCGGGAGTTCCCGGCCTTCTACCGGCGCGACAGCGGACTGCCCGTGGACGAAAGCTTCGAGTCGGTCGAGGCGCTGGCCGAGGCCGTGCGGACACACTTCTCGCTCGGCCTGCCGGGCGGGGTGCTGGTCGCCAACCCGATCCCCGAGGCCGAGCAGATGCCCGCCGAGCTCTACACGCGCGCCCTGCACGAGGCCCTCGACGCCGCGGCCCGCGAAGGCGTCCGCGGCCGCGCCGTGACGCCGTTCCTGCTCGATCGCATGCGCGCGATCACTGGCGGCGAGAGCGTGCGCGCGAACCTCGCGCTGCTGCGCAACAACGCCCGCGTCGCCGCGAGGCTCGCGGCGGCGCTGCGCCGCGCGCGGTAGAAGCCCGCCCATCCGGCGGGGCGCTCCGACCCCTCGCGAGCGGCGGGATGGCGCTTCGGCTATTATCATGGTTTTTGTCTTGACAATAATGATTAAAGCCGCCATCTTCCCCGTGGTTGCGGGCGGTCCCGCGCGCGACGAGTTCGAGCGCCCGGGCGTCCGCCGGACGGGAGTGCACACACATGGGAAGCGAACGGACAACGGTGTCCTTCGACCGCACGGTCGGCGAACTGGTCGCCGAGGACTACGCTCGGGCAGCGGTCTTCGCGGAGTTCGGAATCGACTTCTGCTGCGGCGGTGACCGCTCGGTCGCGCGCGCGTGCGCGGAGGCCGGCGTCCAGCCTGAGGCCGTGGGCCAGGCGCTGGCCGCACTGGGGAGGTCGGATCCGCAGCGCCCCGATCCCCGTGGGTGGAGCCTCGGGCGGCTCACCGACCACATCGTGACCACGCATCACGCCAACGTCCGCCGCATGATTCCGCACCTTCGCCAGTGGACGGCGACGATCTCCAGGGTGCACGGCCAGAGGCACCCCGAGTTGCACGAGGTCGAGCGACTGGCGTCGGATCTCGCGGACGATCTGGAAAAGCACATGCTCGACGAAGAGAGTCGCCTCTTCCCGCTGATCTCCCGGCTGGACGAACCGGCGGGCGGCGATGCCGCGCAGCGGGCCCGGCCCGGCGCGCTGATCGAGACGCTGGAGGACGACCACGCACACGCGGGCGCCCTGGCGCGGCGCCTCCGGGAGGTCACGGATCACTACGTGCCTCCTTCGGATGCGTGCAGCACGTACACGGCCACCTTCGCGCTCCTCAAGGAGTTCGAAGAAGACCTGCACCGGCACGTGCACCTCGAGAACAACATTCTCTTTCCCAGGGCCCGTGCCCGATGGGCCCGCGGTGCGGCGGCCGTGTCGAGCGCGCCCGCGCACGACCGGACGGGTGCCCGG
This sequence comes from Candidatus Eisenbacteria bacterium, assembly GCA_020847735.1. NCBI lineage: Bacteria > Candidatus Eiseniibacteriota > Candidatus Eiseniibacteriota bacterium. The sequence goes on along the minus strand of JADLBL010000025.1, from coordinate 44,257 downwards.
AGCGGTTGATGCTGACCGAGGCGGCGGTTCGCGCCGCGCTCTCCGAGGTTTCGTACCCGGGGCTCGGGCGCGACATCGTCGCGCTCGGGATCGTCCGCGCGGTCATGGTGAACAACGACCGGGTCCACGTTTCGCTGGCCCTGTCCACGGCACGCGCGGACGTGCCCGAGCTCCTGCGAACGGCGATCCGCGAGCGGCTCCGGCAGGCGGGCTCCCTGGGGACGGAAGTGCAGATTCTCACCCCCGGCCAGAGCAAGCTGGCCGGAGACCCGTGGGCCGACCGCGGACGCCTGCCCAACGTGCGGCGCGTCGTCGCGGTGGGGGCCGGCAAGGGTGGCGTCGGCAAGAGCACCGTGGCCGTGAACCTGGCGATGGCCCTCCAGTCGGAAGGCCTCCGCGTCGGCATCCTCGATGCGGACATCTATGGCCCCTCCGTTCCCGTCCTGGTTGGACTCGAGGACGGGGCGCGTCAGGTCCGCCTCAGCGAACAGAAGCTGATCATCCCGCTCGAGGCGCTCGGGCTCCGGGTCGTCTCGTTCGGCTTCTTCCTGGGCGCCGAGTCGCCGGTGATCTGGCGCGGCCCGGTCGTCGCCAAGACGATGAAGCAGCTCTCGCGCGGGGTCCTGTGGCCGGAGCTCGACGTGCTCGTGGTGGACCTGCCGCCGGGCACGGGTGATGTCCCGCTCTCGCTCGCCCAGTCCATCGTCGTGGACGGGGCGGTCGTGGTGACCACGCCGCAGCGGCTGGCGGTGCTCGAGGCCGCCAAGGCGATCGAGATGTTCCGTAAGCTCGGGGTGCCGCTGCTCGGCGTCGTGGAGAACATGGCGTACGCGTCGTGCTCGTGCGGGCGGCGTTCGCATCCGTTCGGCGCGGGAGGCGGCGCGAAGCTGGCGCGCGAGGCCGGCGTTCCGCTGCTCGGCGAGGTGCCGTTCGAGGAAGCGACGGTGACCGATGGCGACTGCGGCGAGCCCGCGGTGCGGCCGTCGCGAGCGACGCCGACGGCCGAAGCCTTTCGGGGCATCGCGGCCCGGGTGGCGGAGGCGCTGACTCGAACCGATGAGGAGCCGGCGCCCAGGCCGGCGGCGGTCCAGTGACGCGCGGAACCGCGCGCGCCCTGGGCGGCGGCACCGCGAGCGCGGCCTTCAGGGCCGCCACGCCGGGGGCGATGGGAATGACGGGCGTCGCCGCGCCGCCGTTCCTGCTTCCCGGCGCGCACTTCACCGCCGCGCTGGGCTTCCTCGTGCTGGGCGCGGCAGGGCTCGTGGGCTTCGCCGACCAGTTCGCGGTCGGAGGGTTTCCGTCGCCCCGGGTCATCGCGGTGGCGCACCTGTTCACGCTCGGCTGGATCACGACGTCCATCATGGGCGCGCTCTACCAGTTCCTGCCCGTCGCTCTCGGCCAGCCGATCCGCTCGGTCCGTCTCGCCTACGCGAGCCTGCTGATCCACGTGATCGGCCTGCCGCTGTTCGTGGCCGGCCTGCTCCTGGGCCATACGGGCGCGCTGATGAGCGGCGCCGTCGGCCTGGCCGCGGCGCTCCTCATCTTCATCGGGAACCTGGCCGCCTCGCTCGCCGCGGCGAGCCGGCGGGGAATGACCTGGTGGGCGCTGAGCGGCGCCGCGTTCTTCCTCGCCGTCACGCTCGTGCTCGGGGTGACGCTCGCGGGCGATCTGCGGTGGGGCTACCTGGGAGCGGCCCGCTTCGACACGGTGGGCATGCACCTCCACGTCGCGCTGGGCGGGTGGGTGCTGCTCGTGATCGTGGGCGTCGCGGACCACCTCCTGCCGATGTTCCTCCTGAGCCATGGCGCGGGCGAGGTCCTGCCGGGCGCCGCCGCCGCGCTCCTCGCCGCCGGCGCGGCGGCCCTCGTGGCGTTCCATCACGGCCCGCTCGTTCTCGGGCGATGGCTGCCCGCGCTCCTGATGGGCGGAGGACTGGCCTGCTTCCTCGTCCAGGCCGCGCGCCAGTACCGAAAGCGGATCCGGCCCTCGCTCGACCCGGGCATGCGGCTCGCGGCGATCGCGCTGGGGATCCTGGCGCTCGGGCTCGTGCTCGCGGTTCCGGTGGTCGCGGGGTGGGCCGGCCCGCAGCTCGCGACGGCCTACGTGCTCGTGCTCGTCGGCGGCATCAGCGTGTTCGTGGCCGCGCTCTTCTACAAGATCGTTCCCTTTCTCGTCTGGTTCCACCGCTTCGGCCCGCTCGCCGGCCGGCGACCGGTGCCGAAAGTCGCCGACCTCTTCCATGCGCCGACCGCCAGCGCTGCCGGAGCCATGCTCGCGTTCGGCGTCCTGGGCCTCGCGGCGGGCATCCTTCTCGGCGCCGCCCTGGTGGTTCGCTCGGCGGCGCTGGTGTTCGGAGCCGGGGTGCTGATCGAGACGGCTCAGATGTACCGACTCGCCCGCAGGAGACCCGCATGAGTGAAGAACTCGAATCGCCCGCGGCCGGGACCCTCGACCCGGTGGTCTGGGACGCGCTACGCACGGTGATCGATCCCGAGGTCGGGCTCGACATCGTGACCATGGGATTGGTCTACGACCTTCAGGTGCGCGGCGGTGAAGTGACCGTAATCCATACCCTGACGACGCCCGGCTGCCCGATGGAGGAGCACATCCGGAACGGCATCCTCAACGCGGTGTCGGCGGTGCCGGGCGTCGAGCGGGTCGAACCCCAGCTGGTCTGGGATCCCCGCTGGCATCCGGGAATGATCCAGGAGGGCGCATGGTGATCCGAGGAACCGATACGGTGCGCGAGTTGCTCCGCCGCGACGAGGGCCTGATCGAAGTGCTGGCGCCCCTCTCGCCGACCCTCGAGAAGCTGCGCAATCCGAGCATGCGAAAGGTGATGGCCGGCCTGCTCACGGTGGAGCAGGTCGCGCAGATGGCCGGGCTCGAACCGGACGCGCTGCTGGCGCGCCTGAACGGCGATGCCGGTCACCAGACGCGCGATGGCCACGGGGCCGCCGCCGCGGCGACGCCGGAGGGGAGCGCTCAGCCCTCCGCACTGGCCGCGATCCCCGAAGCGAAGGTCAGGCAGCTCGACGTGCGTGACGAACTGCGGGCGGGCCGCGAGCCCTTCAGCCTGATCATGGCGGCGCGGCGCGAAGTGCCCGAAGGGGGCGCGCTGTGCCTCCGGGCCATCTTCGAACCGGTCCCGCTCTACGCGGTCATGGCGAGCCAGGGCTTCGCTCATCACTCCGAGCGGCTCGCCGAGGACGACTGGCGGGTGTGGTTCTACCCAGCGGACGCCGGGCAACGGGCCGCGCCGGCGACGTCGGCCCCTCCGGCGGATCGCGTCCCGGGCGGGGCCGAAACGGAGCCGGCGGCGGACGTGGTTTTCCTCGACGTTCGCGGACTCGAGCCGCCCGAGCCCATGGTGCGCACGCTCGAGGCGCTCGAGACGCTCCCGGACGGCCGCACGCTGGTCCAGATCAACTCGCGCATCCCGCGCTTCCTCCTGCCGCAGCTCGACGAGCGCGGCTTCACGTACGAGGTCCGGGAGCAGTCGCGCGACCTCGTGCGCGTGTTCATCCGGCGGGCCGCGGCCCAGGCCCCCGGCAACCCCACCCCACCCATCACGGAGTCGAACATGTCCGCGACCAAGACGCTCGACGTGCGCATCATTCCGCCCCGCGAGAAGCATCCGACGATCTTCCAGACCTTCGCCGCCCTCGGACCCGGGGAAGCGTTCATCCTGCTGAACGACCACGATCCGCTTCCGCTTCGCTATCAGTTCGAGTACGAGCACAAGGACCAGTTCCGCTGGACCTACCTGGAGGAAGGTCCGCAGGTGTGGCGGGTCGAGATCGGGAAGCCGGCGAGCTCATGAGGCTGGGACTGTGCTCGGCCGTCGCACCCGGGGCCGGCCTCGAAGAGCTGCTGATGGCGGTGCGCCGCCGCGGACTCTCGGGGCTCGAGCTGCGCGCGGGTGACGCCCACGGCGTGGCGCCGGAGGATCTCGCCGGCGCCGCGACGGCGGCCGGGCGCGCCCGGCGCGAGGGAGTGGAAATCGGCGGCTATCGCGTGACTTCGCCGCCGAAGGACGATCGCCTCGTGACCCTGGCGAAGCTCCTCGAAGCACCGCTGCTTCTCGACGCCTCGTGGGAGTCGCAGGTCCGGCTCCGCTGGGGCGCCTGGGCCGCGGCCGAGGGGGCCGCCGTGGCCTTCGTCGTTCGCGGACCCGAACCGATGGTTGAGGCGCGACGCGCCGTGGAGGCGGGACTGGACCTGGCCTGGGACGCGGAACCGGCGACGGCGCCTCCGGGCACCATCGCCCGAGTGCTGGTCGCCGAGTTCGGCATCCGGCTGACGCACGTGCGCCTTCATGGTGGAGGGCCGGAGGCCCAGCTTCAGGAAGGCCTCGGCATCGGCGAGATGACCGGATATCTCGCGCTGGCCGGCTACGAAGGCACGTTCGTGTTGACGCCGACTTCCGAGCGCCACCGGGCCGCCTGGCAGGCCTGGCTCGGCCGCGGAGGTGGCTGGGGATGTGGAAGCAGGACCGCCGAACCGCGCCTGGTGGACATGAGCCGCCTCGCGACTCGAACCGGAGGGAACGATGGGCATTGTTCAACTCGACGTCCGTGAGGTCGAGCCCAGGCATCGGTTCGAACTGATCATGGGCTCGTATGATCGAATGGCCGAGGGCGACACGCTCGAACTGACCGTCGACCATGACCCGCAGTGCATGTACTACACCCTCAAGGCGACACGCGGTGACGATGCGTTCCGCTTCGAATATCTTTCGTCAGGGCCAGAGATATGGCGGGTGCACGTGCTGAAGATCGAAGCGCGAGTGGCCGATCCTCGCGGGTGAAGAGACGTGTTCCGCGGAATGACCAGATCGGGCGGGAGCGAGGCGATGACCTCCATGCGAGTGGGTGAAAGCCAGGGCCGAATCCTGGAGTTCCTCAAGCGTCGCCCGTCCGGCACGATCCCGGCGATGGGGAAGGCGCTCGGCCTCAGTGTCGAAACCATCCGGAGCCATCTGCGGTCACTCGAGGGCGCCGGACTGGTGGCGCGTGTGGGGCACCACCGGCGTGGACCCGGCCGCCCGGAAGTCCTCTACGGTCTGACGGAGTCGGCGGGAACGCTGTTTCCGAGCGGTGAAGGCCAGCTCCTGCGAGACCTGGCGGCATTCCTCGAGACCGAGGGCCACGAGATCCTGCTCCGGAAGTTCTTCGACGAGCGCCTCGCGCGCCGTCGCGCGGAGGTCCGGGAGCGCCTGCAGGGCCTGAGCGGTGCGCGGCGCATCGAGGAAGTGGCCCGCATTCTCTCCGAGGACGGGTTCATGGCCGAAGTGGCCACGGATGACTCGGGCCGCCCTCTGCTCCGCCTCTGCCATTGCCCGATGCGTACCATCGTGGACGCCACGCAGGCCCCGTGCCGGGCCGAGCTCCGATTCATCCGGGAGATCCTGGGAAAGGAGCTCGATCGCGTCTCGTACATCCCCTCCGGAGCCCACTCGTGCTCGTACGCCGTGCGAGAGGAGCTGATGATGCCGCGGGCCGCCTGGCGCACTTCCCGCCCGCGTAAGAATCAGCCCGCCGCGCGAAACGACTGAAGGGTCGTCCCCCGGGGGGTGGTGGCGCGGGCCGTTTCCAGAAGTGGTCTCACGAACACCGGCGTAGCAGGATGACGATGCAGCCGAGCGGCACGAACCCGAGGTAGTTGAGGACCGCTGTCCGGCGACACAGGTCTTCCGCCGACGCCGTGAGGATGCGGTTGAAGACGCCAGTGCGCGACCACCCTTGATGCCGTCGGAGGCAGGTCGCAGGGGACGGGTACCACTCGGGCACATCGCGCCAGTGTGCCCCCGTGCGCAGGATCCAGAGGATCCCGTTCAACACCAGCCGGTCATCGCACTCCGCGTCCGTCCGCTCCTCGGGCGGCTCCATCCGGCACCGGGCCGCGCTCGTCACGCGGCGCTGTCGCGCCGGGCATCGTGGCGGGCATGTTCCCCGCGCAAGCGCAACCCGCCTCCCGATCCCGGCGTAGCCGGGCTGTCCGACACGACGCCCGGCCGGGAGGGGTTTCAACCTCGGGGCGGTGCAGGACCGTCCAAGACCACGGCATCCGATCCCGCCCACCCCGGAGCACCGCATGCGCCTTGCCCTCCTCTGTATTCCCGCCTGCCTCGCGGCCTCGCTCGCGCTGGCCGCGCCGCAGGCGCCGCCGCCGGCGCGCCCTGAGCTTCCGCCCGTGCGGGCGGTTCGCGCGACTTCGCCCCTCGTCGTGGATGGTGTCCTCGACGAGGCGGTCTGGAAGGGCGAAGGCGCCTATGAGGCCTTCACCCAGCAGTCGCCGCATCAGGGCGATCCGCCTTCGCAGCGCACCGAGGTGCGCGTCGCCTACGACGACGACGCGATCTACGTGGGCGCCCGGCTGTGGGACTCGCAGGCGGATTCGATCGTCGCCCGCCTGGCGCGCAGGGATTCCGGCAGCGGCTCGGATGCGTTCATGGTCTTCCTGGACACGTTCCGCGACCGGCGCACGGGCTACTACTTCGGTATCACGGCGGCCGGCACGCTGCTCGACGGCGTGCTCATGAACGACGGCTGGGACGACGACTCTTGGGACGGTGTCTGGAGCGGCCGCGCCAGGCGCGACGCGCAGGGCTGGACGGCCGAGTTGCGGATACCGCTTTCGCAGATGCGGTTCGTGAGCGGAGCGGGCAAACCCTGGGGCGTCAACTTCAACCGAGACATCTCGCGACGGCTCGAGTCGGACAAGCTGGTTTACACCCCGCGCGGCGAGAGCGGGTTCGTGTCGCGCTTTCCCGAACTCGTCGGCCTCGACGGCATTCGTCCGGCGCGCAAGATCGAGCTGCTGCCCTACACGACCGCCAAGTCCGAACACCTCGTGCACGCGCCGAACGACCCGTTCCACGACGGCTCCGACTTCAGCCCCGCCGCCGGCCTCGACCTGCGCACGAGCCTGGGCTCGAACCTGACGCTCAACGCGTCCGTGAACCCGGACTTCGGGCAGGTCGAGATCGATCCGGCGGTCGTGAACCTGTCCGACGTCGAGTCCTACTTCGACGAGAAGCGGCCGTTCTTCACCGAAGGAAGCTCCGCGTTCCGCTGCGGCAACAACGGCGCGAGCGACTACTGGAACTTCAACTGGCCGGAGCCGACGTTCTTCTACTCGCGCCGCATCGGGCGCGCGCCCGGAGGCGCGCTGCCCGACGACGCCGCGTTCGCCGACGTTCCGGTCGCGACGCGCATCCTCGGCGCGGCCAAAGTCACCGGACAGCCGCGGCCTGGATTCGACTTCGGCACCCTGCACGCCGTGACCCAGAAGACCATGGCCACCTTCGAGCGCGGCGACGGCACGCGCGGCAGCGCGTCGGTCGAGCCGCTCAGCTACTACGGGGTCCTGCGGGGCCTCAAGTCGTTCCACCGGGAGCGGCAGGGACTCGGCGTCATGACGCTCGAGACCGCCCGCGCGTTCGATGGCACCGGGCTCGAAGACCAGTTCGACCGCAACGGCTTCGTCACCGCCGTGGACGGCTGGACGGCGCTGGACGCGAAGAAGGACTGGGTCGTCTCCGGCTACGTCGCGGGCAGCCGTGTGGACGGTACGTCGGCGCGCGTCACGTCGCTGCAGCGCAGCTCGCGCCGCTACTACCAGCGGCCCGACCGGGACGACCTGGGCGTGAACCCGAACGCGACCTCCCTGTCGGGCTACGTGGCGCGACTGTGGCTGAACCGCGAGCGGGGCCCGTGGTTCAGCAACTCGGCGGTCGGAGTCATCTCGCCGGGATTCGAGAACAACGATCTCGGGTTCGGCTCGCGCTCCGACGTCGTGAACATGCACGTCGGCGGCGGATACAACTGGAACAAGAAGAGCTCGTGGAAGCAGCACTGGTTCGTGCTGGGGGCGCTGGTCCAGGGCTGGAACTACGGCGGGCAGCACACCCTGAGCCAGCTCTTCCTCGAGTCGGACCTCGAGCAGAACAACGGGCTCTCGTGGAACGTCAACGGCGGCTACGTCGGCCGGACGCTGAGTGACCGGGCGACGCGCGGCGGTCCCGCGATGCTGAACCCGCAGGGAGGCTGGACGAGGTTCCACTTCGACTCGAACAGCCGCTCGAAGCTCTTCTTCTGGGCCGATTTCAGCCCGAACTTCGACGTCGAGAACTCCCTCACGCTCACCTACGACGCGGGCGTGACCTGGAAGCCCCGCGCGAGCCTGTCGCTCAGCGTCGGACCCACCTACGAATCCAACGTGCAGGACGCCCAGTACGTGACGCAGGTGGCGGACCCGCTCGCCACCGCCACCTACGGCGGCCGCTACGTGTTCGCCAGGCTCGATCAGAAGACGGCCGGGGCCGAGGTGCGCATGGACTGGTCGCTCTCGCCGGGGCTCAGCATCCAGCTCTACGCGCAGCCGCTGATCTCGTCGGGCCGCTACTCGGAGTATCGCGAGCTGGCGCGCCCGGGGTCGTACGAGTTCCTCCGTTACGGGCGCGACGGCGGCTCGACGATGGATCCCGCCGGCGGGACCGCCGATCCGGACGGACCGGGTCCGGCTCCGGCGGTGAACCTCGGCCGGCCCGACTTCACGTTCCGCACCGTGCGCGGAAACATGGTCGTCCGTTGGGAGTATCTGCCCGGCTCGACCGCCTACCTGGTGTGGACGCAGGATCGCACCGGCTTCACGGGCGACGGCGAGTTCCGGCTGAGCCCCAGCCTGAGCGACCTCGGGCGAACCCCCGCGAACAACGTCTTCATGGTGAAGCTCTCGCACCACTTCGAGCTCTGATCAACCGTCCGCGCTATCGCGTGCGCCCCTGGATCAGGTCGAACACGCCGGGTTCGGCCGCGCCCCGCGCGCGACCGTCCTCGCCGTCGGGCGCGTCGTCGCCCTCGCCGGGCGCGAGGAACAGGTTCTGCTCCAGCCCGTGCTGGCGGTCGTAGAGCTCGCGGTAGCGGCCCTGCGCCGCGTGCAGTTCGGCGTGGGTGCCGCGCTCGACGATCCGGCCGTCCTCGACCACGAGGATCTGGTCGGCGCGCCGGATGGTCGAGAGCCGGTGCGCGATCACGAACGTCGTGCGCCCCTTCATCAGGTACGACAGGCCTTCCTGGATGAGCGCCTCGCTCTCGGAATCGAGGCTCGAGGTGGCCTCGTCGAGGATCAGGATGCGCGGATCGGCGAGGATCGCGCGCGCGATGCTCACGCGCTGGCGCTGCCCGCCCGAGAGCTTGACGCCGCGCTCGCCGACCACCGTGTCGAGCCCTTCGGGGAAGCGGTCGGCGAACTCGTCCACGCGCGCGATGCGGCAGGACTCGCGAACCTGTTCCTCGCCCGCGCCGGGGCGCGAGAAGGCGACGTTCTCGCGAATCGTGCCGGCGAACAGGAAGGTGTCCTGCAGCACGACGCCGAGCTGCGTGCGGAAGGTCGAGAGCCGGACGGTCGAAAGGTCCACGCCGTCCACGGTGATGCGGCCGGCCTGCGGCGTGTGGAACGCCGACAGCAGGCCGATGATCGTGCTCTTGCCCGAACCCGAGGAGCCGACCAGCGCGGTCACCGTGCCGGCGGGCGAGGCGAACGAGACGTCGCGCAGGACCGGCTTGCCCGTTTCGTAGGCGAAGTCCACGTGCTCGAACGCGACGTCGCCGCGAATCGCCGGCATCGCCACCGAACGCCGCGGATCCTGGTCCTCGGGCGACTCGGCGAGCACCTCGCGCGTCCGCTCGAGGCCGGCCAGAGCCTCGGTGAGCTGCGTGCCGATGTTGACGATCTGGAAGATGGGGGCGATGAGGAAGCCGAGCAGCATGTTGTACGACATGTACTGGCCGAGCGTCATGCCGCCCGACAGAATGTGGCGCGCGCCGTACCACGAGATGGCGGCGCCGACGATGCCCATGAGCAGCGCCATCGAGAGCTGCATGACGGACTGCGCCGTCAGCGTGCGCAGGACGTTGTCGAGCAGCCGCTGGACCCCGGCCGCGAACACTCCGCGCTCGCGTTCCTCGGCGTGATAGCCCTTCACGGTGCGGACCGCGCCGAGCGATTCGGTGAGCCGGCCGGTCACCTCGGCCTGGATCTTCCCGCGCTCGCGGAACACGGGCCGCATCACGCCGAACGCGCGCCCCAGGATCAGCGTGAAGCCGACCAGCACCGCGGCCGTCACGCCGGTCATCGTCGCGTTGATGCGCAGCAGCAGGACCAGCGAGACGGCGGCGGTGACCAGCCCGCCGATGAACTCGACGAACCCGGTGCCGACCAGGTTCCGCACGCCCTCGACGTCGCTCATGATCCGCGAGACCAGCGTGCCGGTCTTGTTGGCGTCGTAGAACGAGACCGACAGCCGGCCGACGTGCGCCTGCACCTTGGCGCGCAGCTCGGCGATCGCGCGCTGGCCCTCCTTGGAGAGCAGCTGCGTCAGCACGTACGAGGTCACCGCCTGCAGCGCGGTCGCGCCGAGCAGGCCGAACACCAGCAGCGGCAGCAGGTCGGGGCGCTTCGGCGTGATGATGCGGTCAATCAGGAACATCGGCGAGAGGGGCAGGACGAGGCCGGTCACGCTGCGCACCAGCACGAGCGCGAGACCGAGCGAAAGCTTGCCGCGCCGCGGCCGGACCAGCGCCGAAACCTCCGGCCACACGGCGCGCAGCGAAACGGGCTTCTTCGCGGACTCCGAGGCGCGGCCCGCGCGCGGGGCGCGTTCCGCCTGCCGGAATGCGACCGGTGAGTCGCGCATCAAGGGGGTTTCTCCGGGTGAGGGTGAAGCCGGGCACGATAGGGTCGCTCTCCCGATGCGTCCAGCCGCGGCCGCGAAGCGGTTTTTCTGCCCGGCGCGCCGCCCGCTATACTGCCGGGCCTCTCGACCCACGTGCCGCCCCGGAAGGACCACCCTTGAGCTTCGTCTCCGAACTGCGCCCGCGAAACGCCCTCGTCGAAGCCGCCCGGCAGCGGCTGCTGGCCGGCGAGTCCCTGGATCAGGAAGAGGGCGTCCGGCTGTTCGACGCCCCGGTCGTGGAGCTGGGCCGGCTCGCGAACGCCCTCGCGCTCGACCGCCACGGCGACCGCGTCTACTTCTCGGTCAACCGCCAGCTCAACCCCACCAACGTCTGCGTGCTCGCCTGCAAGTTCTGCGACTACGCGAAAAAGCCCGGCGCCCCCGGCGCGTACACGATGACCCGCGAGCAGATCCTCGCGCACGTGGACCCCGAGATCCGCGAGATCCACGTCGTCGGCGGCCTGCACAACAAGTGGCGCTTCGACGACTACGTGCAGATCGTCCGCTGGGTGAAGGAGAAGAAGCCCGACCTGAGCGTGAAGGCCTACACGGCGGTCGAGATCGACTTCTTCTGCCGGCTCACCAAGAAGCCCGCCGACTGGGTGCTCGGCGAGCTCAAGTCCGCGGGCCTCGACGCGCTGCCCGGCGGCGGCGCCGAAGTGTTCAGCGAGCGCGTGCGCCGCGAACTCTTCCACCAGAAGATCGGCGCGCGGCGCTGGATCGAGATCCACGAGATCGCGCACGGGCTCGGCATCCCGAGCAACGCGACGCTGCTGTACGGGCACATCGAGACGCGGGCCGAGCGCGTCCAGCACCTGATTGACCTGCGCGAGCTCGAGCGGCGCGCCCCCGGCTTCCTCGCCTTCATCCCGCTCGCGTTCCAGCCGGGCACGACCGGCCTCGTGCGCCGGCAGGCTTCGGCGATCGAGGACCTCAAGACCATCGCGATCTCGCGCCTCGTGTTCGACAACGTGCCGCACGTCAAGGGCTACTGGATCATGCTCGGCCAGGACACGGCCGCGGCGGCGCTCAACTTCGGGGCGTCGGATCTCGACGGCACGATCGGGCAGGAGAAGATCGCGCACGCCGCGCTCGCCCGCAGCCCGGTCGGCATGGCCGAGGACGGCATGGTGCGCATGATCCAGGAGGCGGGAAAGCAGCCGGTGCAGCGCGACGCGCTCTACCGGGTCGTGCGCGAATACCCGCGCCGCGGCGAAGCCGCGTCCGCCGCCCCGCAGGCCGCGGGGGCGCTCGCGTGAGCGCCACGGAACCGCAGGCCGAAGCGCGGCACCGGCACGGGGCCGGCTTCCTCGCGCTCGTCGCCGAGTCGCGCACGCGCGTGCGGACGTTCTCGCTCGACGCGTTCCTCGAGCGGCTGCACCGCGGGGACCAGTTCGTGCTGCTCGACAACCGCGAGGACCACGAGTGGCGGCTCGGCCACCTGCCCGGCGCGCATCACCTGAGCAAGGGCGTCCTCGAGCGCGAGATCGAAGCGGCGGTTCCCGACAAGGACACGCCGATCGTCTGCTACTGCGGCGGCGGCTACCGCAGCGTGCTGGCCTGCGACAACCTGCAGCGCATGGGCTACACCGACGTCTACTCGCTCGACGGCGGCTGGCGCGACTGGATCTCGCGCGGCCTGCCCACGGTCGTGCCCGAGGGCGACGCGCGCTGAGGCGCCGCGGCGGGCGACGCCGCCGGGCCGCGGATGCCGTCCCGCCGGGACTCCTTTAGAGTACGCGCCTGCGCGCCGCGCCGGCGCCCACCGCACCCCGCACTCGCGCCCGTCCAAGGAGTGAACTTGCTCGAGTCCAGCGCCCCGCTCTTTCACGCGGCGAAGTTCACCGACCCGCAGCACGTGCTGGAGTCCGTCTTCGGCTTCCGCGAGTTCCGCCCCGGGCAGCGCCGGATCATCGACGCGGTGCTCGCCGGCCGCGACTGCATCGGCGTGATGCCGACCGGCGCGGGCAAGTCGCTCACCTTCCAGGTACCGGCGCGGATCCTGCCCGGCACGGTTCTGGTGCTCTCGCCGCTCATTTCGCTGATGAAGGATCAGGTGGACGCGCTCGTTCGGCTCGGCTTCCGCGCGACCATGGTCAACTCGACGATCACGTTCGAGGAGCGCCGCGAACGGCTCGCGGCCCTGCGGCGCGGCGAGGTGGAGCTGCTCTACCTGGCGCCCGAGGCGCTGGAGGGTTCGCTGCGCGGACTCATCGCCGGCTGCCCCGTGAGCCTCGTGGTCGTGGACGAGGCGCACTGCATCAGCCAGTGGGGTCACGATTTTCGTCCCGCGTACCGCAAGCTGCGCGGCCTGAAGGAGGAGCTGGGCGACATTCCCGTCCTGGCGCTGACCGCGACGGCGACGCGGCGGGTCGTCGGCGACATCCTGCAGCAGCTCGGGATGCGCAAGCCCGACGGCTTCAAGGGCTCGTTCTTCCGGCCCAACCTGCACATCACCGCCGTCCGCAAGGGCGAGCAGGCCGACGGCCGCAAGCGCGACTTTCGCCGCGACCTGCTCGGCCTGCTGCGCCGCCACGCGGGCGAGAGCGCGATCGTCTACTGCATTAGCCGGCGCGCGGTCGAGCAGACGAGCGAGTTCCTGCGCGGCCACGGCGTCGGCGCGCTGCCGTACCACGCCGGGCTGGACGACGAGGTGCGCCACCGCCACCAGGAGGCGTTCGCGCGCGACGAGGCCGGGGTGATCGTCGCCACGGTCGCGTTCGGAATGGGCATTGACAAGAGCGACGTGCGGCTCGTCGTCCACCGCGACATGCCGAAGAGCATCGAGGCCTGGTACCAGGAGATCGGCCGCGCCGGCCGCGACGGGCTGCCGAGCGACGTCGTCGTCTTCTACTCGTGGGCGGACGTGATCGCCTACGACCGTTTCCTCGACGGCCTCGCCGACGCGGGCCTGCGCACCGAGACCCGCGCCAGGACGGTCGAGCTGTTCCGCCTGCTCGACCGCGGCGGCTGCCGCCATTCGGCCGCCTGCGCCTACTTCGACGAAACGCTGCCGCCCTGCGGCGGCTCGTGCGACGTCTGCCGCGGCATCACGGTCGCCGACCTGGTCGCGCCCGCGCCCGCGCGCGGCGCGAAGTCGGCGGCGCGCGAGTCGCTCTCGGACCGGCTCGCCGCGCTCGGCCACGCCGGGCTCGAGGAGGAAACGCTCTTCCAGCGCCTGCGCGCGCTGCGCAAGCGGCTCGCAGACGCCGAGGGCGTGCCCGCCTACATCGTCTTCAACGACGCCGTCCTGCGCGCCATGGCGGCGCGCCGCCCGGCCACGCTCGAGCAGCTCCTCGAGGTCCCCGGCATCGGCCCCGCCAAGCGGGACCGCTACGGCCAGGCGTTCCTCGACGAGCTGAAACGCGAAAGCTAGCCCGGGCAGGCGAAGGTTCCGGGCGGCGGATGTCCGTCCCGCCGGCGTGCGCCGCGTGCCGCCGCCCCCGCTCGACGCTCCCCCGACACGCGTGTAACGTACCCGCCGCCATGACCGCCTCGCGCCCCGTCACCACCACCGTCGCCGCCCGGATCCCGTACGCGAACGCCGCGCCCTTCTACGCGCTGTGGGGCGATGCGCCGTTCGCGGTCCGCAACCTGGTCCCGCGCGAACTCGGCCGCGAGGCCGAGAGCGGCGGCGTGGACCTCGGCATCATGGCCGCGGGCGACTACCTGAGGCTGCGGCCGCGGTTCGAGCTGCTGGCGCCGCTGGGCGTTTCGGCGCGCGGCGCGGTCGGCTCGGTGTTCCTGTTCTCGCGCCGCCCCGTCGCGGCGCTCGATGGCGCGCTCATCTCGGTGACGCCCGAGACGTCCACCTCGATCCGGCTGCTGCGGCTGCTGCTCGGCGTGCGCAGGGGCTTTACGAACCTGCGCCTGCTGCGCGGGCTCGAGCCGTCACAGGCCGACGGCCTGCTCCTGATCGGCGATCAGGCGATGCGCACCCGCAGGCGGCCGCCCGAGGGCTACGTGCACGTGCTCGACCTGGGCGAGGACTGGCTCGAGTGGACCGGGCTGCCGTTCGTGTACGCCGTCTGGGCGGTGCGCGCCGCGCTCGATCCCGCGACCAAGGCCGACCTGCGCTCGTTCGTCGAAGCCTCGCTCGCCGCCGGGCTGGCGTCGCTGCCCGACGTCGCGCGGCGCGAGACCGGCCCCGGCTGGAGCGCCGACGAGGTCGAGGGCTACCTGCGCCGGTTCAACTACCGCTTCGGGCCCGAGGAGCTGCGCGCGCTCGAACGTTTCGAGTCGCTGCTCGTCGAGCACGGCCTGATGCATCTGGACTGAGCCGCCGCGCCGCAACACCCGCCGGCGAATGGACGTAATCGAGGCCGCGCCGGACCGCGCCGAGTGCGGCGGACGGTCGCCAACCCAGGGGGAACGCGAACATGCCGACCATGCACGAAGTGGACTACGAGATTCTCGGCAGCGAAATGCAGTTCGTGAAGATCGAGCTGGATCCGGGTGAGGCCGTGGTCGGCGAGGCCGGCGCGATGATGTACCTCGAGGACGGCATCCAGATGCAGACGATCTTCGGGGACGGCTCGCAGCAGGGCGGCGGCGGCTTCATGGGCGCGCTGCTCGGCGCCGGCAAGCGGTTGCTGACCGGCGCGTCGCTGTTCATGACCGTTTTCCAGAACCAGGGCCAGCAGAAGCGCAAGGCGGCGTTCGCCGCGCCCTACCCGGGCAAGATCGTCCCGCTGCACCTCAAGGAGCTCGGCGGCGACCTGGTCGCGCAGAAGGACTCGTTCCTGTGCGCCGCCAAGGGTGTCTCGATCGGCATCGCCTTCACGCGGCGCTTCGGCGCGGGCCTGTTCGGCGGCGAAGGCTTCATCCTGCAGCGCCTGCAGGGCGACGGCTGGTGCTTCGTCCACGCCGGCGGAACGCTCGAGGAGATCACGCTGGCGCCGGGCCAGACGCTGCGCGTGGACACGGGCTGCATCGTCGCGATGCAGCCGAGCGTGGACTACGACATCCAGCTCGCGGGCGGCATCAAGACGATGCTGTTCGGCGGCGAGGGACTGTTCCTCGCGACGCTGCGCGGACCGGGCAAGGTGTGGCTGCAGTCGCTGCCGTTCTCGCGCCTGGCGAGCCGCATCTACGCCGCGGCACCGCAGACGGGCGGCGGCGGGCGCGAGCAGGGTTCGATCCTCGGCGGACTCGGCAACCTGCTGGACGGCGACGGGCAGTAGGCGCGTCTTGAAGGCGGATCACGAGCGGGGTCCGGCGAGCGCCGGGCCCCGCTTCCGTTCCGCACCCGTGCGCCTGGCCTGCGGCACGGCCGACTTCGCCGCCCGCCGCACGGGTCCGCTCGACGCCCCGCGCCGGCGGCCTGTATTCTCGCCGTCCGTTCACGAAACTGGGCTCGCGACCGCTCCGGCCGCGGGCAGTCCGAGGAGCATGCACCGTGTGGTCCGAGATCGAGCAGAAGGTTTCGCGGAATGAGCGGCTGACGACGGCCGAGGGCGTGTACCTGATGACCGAGGCGCCGCTGCTCGAGCTGGGCGCGCTGGCGAACGAGGTGCGCGCGGGCAAGACCGACCCGAAGGTCGTCACCTACGTCATTGACACCAATCCGAACTACACGAACTGGTGCACGGTGGACTGCCACTTCTGCGCGTTCTACCGCAAGCCGGGCAGGCCAGCCGCCGACGGCTACACGCACGACGTCGAGGGCGTGATGAAGATGATGGAGGACGCGAAGCGGCTGGGCGCCACCACGGTGCTGCTGCAGGGCGGCCTCAACCCCGAGATCCCGTGGTCCTTCTACACGACCATCGTGCGCGAGGCGCGCCGGCGCTACCCGGACATCACGCCGCACTTCTTCTCGGCGCCCGAGATTCACCAGATGGTCGAGGTCTCCGGGCTCCCGATCCGCGGCGTCCTCGACGCGCTGTACGAGGCGGGCCAGCGGACGCTGCCCGGCGGCGGCGCCGAGATCCTCGCCGCCCGCGTGCGCAGGCGCATCTCGATCAGGAAGGGCGGTCCCGAGGCGTGGCTCGACGTGCACCGCGAGGCGCACCGCGCCGGCATGCGTTCGACGGCGACGATGATGTACGGCCACATCGAGACGCCGGCCGAGATCGTCGAGCATTTCGACCATGTCCGCGCGCTGCAGGACGAGACGCACGGCTTCACCGCGTTCGTGCCCTGGTCCTACAAGCGCGGCAACACGCCGATGGAGGCGAAGGTTCCGCACCTCGCCGGGGCGTCCATGTACTTCCGGGTGCTGGCCGCCTCGCGGATCTACCTGGACAACTTCGACCACGTGCAGGCGACCTGGTTCAGCGAGGGCAAGAAGACCGGGCAGATCGCGCTGCACTTCGGGGCCGACGACTTCGGCGGAACGCTGTTCGAGGAAAACGTCCATCTCGCGACCGGCCACGTGGCGAAGACGACCATCGCCGAGATCGAGACGCTCATCCGCGAGTCCGGCTTCACGCCCGCGCAGCGCGACACCGAGTACCGCGTCCTGCGCACCGGCGAAGGACCCGAGGCGCTGGCGAACCTGTCGGCGGACGTGCCGCTGTTCGTCGAAAACCTGCGCGAGCTGCCGGCCGAGTACCCCGAGGTGATCGAAGGCGAGGAGCCGGAGACGCTTGTCAACCCGAGCTGACCGCCGCGCCGGACGGGTGGATTGACCCGAAAGTGGCGCGCACGTGGGCGCAATCGCCCGCGTCCCGCGGGCACTCGGACCTTGTTGGCGGCCCGCGGGCGCCGCTAGAATTTCATTCCCCTTCAAGGCGGGCGCACACGCATCTCCGCGAGGCGCGCCGCCGCCGCCCGTCACCCGGACGGCCCTCGTGAACCGACACTTC
This sequence comes from Candidatus Eisenbacteria bacterium, assembly GCA_020847735.1. NCBI lineage: Bacteria > Candidatus Eiseniibacteriota > Candidatus Eiseniibacteriota bacterium. Next base: position 26,706 of record JADLBL010000025.1, on the reverse strand, counting down.
TTCGCGTTCGCACTGCTCCTCGCGCTCGCCGCGCCGCGCGCGTTCGCGGCTCCCGCGGTCGCGCCCGGCTTCGTCGTCGAGGACGCGATCCCCGGCTCGCACATCGAGGCGCCCGTGGCGCTCGCCTTCACGCCCGACGGCCGCCTGCTCGTCGCCGACGTGCCGGGGCGCGTGTGGGTGATCGAGAACGGCGTGCAGCTGCCGACGCCGATGTGGGCGCACGAGAACGAAGTCGAGATCAACGGCGACTGCGGCCTGCTCGGCATGGCCCTCGACCCCGCCTTCGCCACGAACCGGCTCATCTACCTGCTCTACGCCGTGGACCCGGACAGCAACGGCGTGGACAACGACAGCGTCCACTTCGGACGGCTCGTGCGCTATCAGGTGAGCGCGACCGACCCGAACCGGATCGACGAATCCACGCGCACGGTCCTGCTCGGCACCGGCTGGGCGGACGGCGTTCCCAACTACTCGGGCACCCACAGCATCGGCGCGCTGCAGTTCGGGGAGGACGGCACGCTGCTGGTGTCGGCGGGCGAGGGCGCGCGCTACGACCTGTGCGACCCGGGCGGACTGTCGGCGGGTCTGTTCGCGCCCGGCTTCGCGCCGACGGCGTGGGACCGCGGCGCGTTCCGCGCGCAGATGCTCGAGTGTCCGGGCGGCAAGATCCTGCGCCTCGATCCCGCGACCGGCCACGGCCTGCCGAGCAATCCGTTCTGGGACGGCGACCCGAACTCGGTGAGATCGAAAGTCTGGACCTACGGCATGCGCAATCCATTCCGCTTCCGCCTGCGCCCCGGCACGGGCTCGGCCGATCCCGCCGCCGGCAACCCGGGCACGCTCTACGTCGGCGACGTCGGCTGGCAGCGCTGGGAGGAAGTGAGCGTCGTCACGGGCGGCGGCGCGAACCTCGGCTGGCCATGCCGCGAGGGCCCGCGGGAGACGCCGGAGTATCCCGCCTGCGCGCCGTCGTTCGGCGGCTGCGAGACCGCCGGGCCGACCCTCGATCCGGTGCTGGCGTTCAGTCACATCTGGGCCGACTCGAGCGCGCCGGTGCCGCTCAAGGGCAACGCGATCGCGAGCGGCCCCTTCTACACGCACACGCAGTTCCCGGCCGCGTGGCGCGACCGGTTCGTTTACGGCGACTTCTACCGCGGCTGGATCGAGATGGCCCGGTTCGACGCGAGCGACCAGTTCGTCGGCAGCGAGCTACTCGCCAGCGGCATGAACGGCCCGGTGGACTTCGCGATCGAGCCGGCGACGGGCTGGCTCTACGTCGCGTGCATCATTGACGACCACGTGCGCCGCATCCGCTGGGCGCCGGTCGCCGGCATCGAGCCGGCCGCGCCACGCCTCGCGCTTTCGCCGCCTTCGCCGAATCCGATGCACGGCGGGACGGCGTTCACGCTCACGCTGCCCGGCGTCTCGCGCGTCGCCTTCGACGTGCTCGACGCTTCGGGCCGGCGCATCCGGCACGCACCCGAGACGACCTGCGAGGCCGGAAGCCTGCGCCTGTCGTGGGATGGACTCGACTCGCGGGGTGCGCGCGTCCCGCCCGGGCTCTACTTCGCGCGCGTCACCGCGGCCGGCGAAACGCTGACGCGGCGCGTGATCGCGCTGCGCTGACGTCCGCGCCGCATCTCAGCGGGCGGCGAGCGCCGGGGGCGGCGGTCCGCCGCGTCCCGCCACCTGCGGCGCGAGCGGCCCCAGCTCGAGCCACACGACCGTGAAGCCGTCCCGCGTGCGGTAGCGGTCCTCGCGCACGACGCCCAGGCCCGGCACGGTCGCGGCGAAACCGGGTTGCTCGAGCAGCTCGTCCCAGCCGGGCCACGCGCGCCGTCCCGTGCGAAAGACCAGCAGGACGTGCCGGAACTCGAGCCGCCGCCGGCAGGCCGCGACGTCGGCCGGCGTGAGCGCGAGGTGCAGCACCGGGTGCAGCGAGCCCCACGCGAGCGCCGGGCCGAGGTTGCTCATCACCGGCTCGCCGGTGGCGAGCCGCGAGTTGAGCAGGATGGACAGCCGGGTGATGGACGGCGTGGACGGCACGCCTCGCTCCTGCGAGACGGAGCGCGCTTCGGCGTTGCCGCGCAGCGAAGACCAGGTGCCCCAGCCGATGGCGAGCGCCGCGATCGCGGCGAACACCAGGTTGCGCGCGCGGGGCGCGAGCGAGCCGCGCGCAAGGTGCACGATCAGCGCGCCGAGCGCGAGCACGCCGGCGGGCTCGAGCAGGATGCGGGTCGGGAACAGGTAGCGCAGCCACGGGATGCTCGCCGCGGCGCTCAGCACGCCGAGCGCGCCCGCGGCCAGCGCCGCCAGTCCGGCGGCGGCGAGCGGCCGGGGCGGACGCACGATCGCCAGCCAGCCGACCAGCCCACCGAGCCACAGCCCGCGCGGGCCGAGCAGCATGGCGTTGACCAGGTCGGGCAGGTTCTTCATCACCTTGGCCGCGATCAGCGCACGCGCTTCGCCGCCCGAGGGAAGCTCCGGCAGCTCGGGCAGGTGGTAGAGCGAGAACCAGCTTCGGCCGCCGACGCCGTCCCAGACGACGAACCGGGTCAGGTCCCAGGCCGGCGAGCCGAACGTGCGCCACTTGTAGAACCACCAGGGCGCGAGCGGCGCGGCGAAGCCGGCGAGCACCAGGACCAGCGTGCGCGCGCGGCGCCGCCCCGGCGCCGACCAGGCGCCGGCGAGCGCGATCAGCGGCGCGAGCCACAGCATGTTCGCGCGGAAGAGCCCGGCCACGCCGAGGACGAGGCCGAACGCGAACGGCCGCCGTCCGGGCACCTCGAGCGCCAGCCCGAGCAGCGCGAACAGCAGCCCGACCGTGAACGGCAGCTCGGTGAAGCCGCCGATCGCGAAATGCTGGGCCTCCGGGTCGAGCAGGAACGAAAGGCCGAGCACGAAGGCGGCGCCGATCCGCACCTCGGCCGGAGCGTCGGGCCACCAGCGGGCGAACAGGTAACGCGACGCCAGCGCCAGCGCCGCGCCAAGGAACAGGAAGCTGCAGAACGGCAGCAGGAGCGTGAGCCAGGCGCGCGGATCGGAGCCGGCGACGGCGCCGCGCGCGGGCACCAGCTTGAAGACGAGGGCTTCGACCAGCACCAGCCCGGGCTGAAGCACGGCGAGCGGCCAGGGCGGATGCGCCTGCGTCACCAGCTCGATGGGCAGCGCGTAGGGCGTGGCGAGGCGTCCGTGCCAGGCGAGCTCGCGCGCGGCCAGCGCGTACTGCGCCGTGTCGTAGTTCAGGACGGGCGATCGGCCGCCCAGATCCCACGCGCGGGCGTGCAGCAACCACAGCGCGGTGCCCGCCACGAGCAGCAGCGTCAGCAGCAGCAGCTCGGCCGGGGACATCCGTGTCCGCGTCATGGGCGCGCAGGTTACGCGGCCGCCGCCCGCCCCTCAAACCGGCCGCGGGGGCGGTCCGGCGCGGCCGGGCGCCGCCGCTTCCGCGCGCGCCCTTCGCCGCGCCGCGTTCTTCGTCGCCGGATTTGCCGCGCTCGCAGCCGTCGCGGTTGCGCCGCGGCGCGGGCCGGGCGCACAGTCCGGCGCTCGCGAATTGCCCCCGTTGTCCGCGTGGCCCACGACTTCCCCGGAGGCCCCATGTTCCGCGCCGCCCCGCGCGCCAGGTTCGCCGCACTCGTGCTGCTCGCGTTCGCCGCGCTCGTCCCCGCCGCTGCGGCCGGTGCCGAGGAGCAGGCCGACGTGCGGCTCGGCACCGACGTCGTGCCGACGTTCCAGTCCATCCGCCTGAAGCTCGACGCGGACCAGCGCAACTACTCCGGCGCGATCCACACGGACCTCAGGGTCGCGAAGGCGACGAACATCATCCGGCTGCACGCCGAGGATCAGGACTTCCAGCGCGTCTCGCTGCGGCAGGGCGCCGATACGATCCACGTTTCGGTCGGGCGCGGAGACCACGGTCTCGTGACCCTGACCGCCGACCGGCCGCTCGCGACCGGCGCGGCGTCGCTCGAGATCGACTTCACGCGCGCCTACGGCACGCGCGCCGTCGGCCTGTACCGCGTGTACACGGGCGGACACGGCTACCTGTTCACGCAGTTCGAAGCCGACGACGCCCGCGAGGCGTTCCCCTGCTGGGACGAGCCGGGATTCAAGTTCCCGTACCAGTTCACGCTCGAGGTGCCGGCGGCGCACGAGGCCATCACCAACACCCCGGTCGAGTCGCAGTCCGAGAAGGACGGCTGGAAGACGGTTCGCTTCGTGAAGACGCCGCCGCTGCCCAGCTACCTGCTCGCGCTCGCGACCGGGCCGCTCGAGTTCACGCCGATCCCCGGGCTGCGTTTCCCGGCGCGGGTCGTGACCGTGCAGGGGCAGAAGGGTCTCACCGGCTACACGGTCGAGACGACGCCGAAGCTGCTCGCCGGGCTCGAACGCTGGTTCGGCACGCCGTACCCGTTCGCCAAGCTCGACCTGGTCGCGGTGCCCGAGTTCGCCTACGGCGCGATGGAGAATCCCGGCCTCATCACCTACCGCGACGCGGTCCTGCTGCTCGACCCGGCGAGCGCCACCGTCAACCAGCGCCGCAGCAGCGTCAGCACCCACTGCCACGAGCTGGCGCACATGTGGTTCGGCGACCTCGTCACGATGCAGTGGTGGGACGACCTGTGGCTGAACGAGTCGTTCGCCGACTGGATGTCCGCCAAGATCACCGACGAGGTGTACCCCGAGTTCAAGTACGGCCTCGACGACCTGGCCGGCATCCAGCGGACGATGAGCGGCGACGCCCTGCCCTCGACCACCGCGATCCGCGCGAAGGCGTCCTCCTCGGCCGCGGGCCTGCAGAACGTCGGGCTCGTCTACAACAAGGGCAACGCGGTGCTCTCGACGTTCGAGGGCTACCTGGGTCCCGAGGTCTTCCAGAAGGGCGTGCGCGCGTACCTGAAGGAGCACGCCTGGGGCAACGCGACGGCCGCCGACCTGTGGGCGGCGCTCGACCGCGCGAGCGGCCAGAACGTCTCGGCGGCGATGGCGACCTTCACCGATCAGCCGGGCGTTCCGCTCGTGCGCGTGACGCCCGCCGAAGGAGGCGTGCGCCTGACGCAGAGCCGCTGTACTCCGTGGGGCGTCGAACAGCCGGATCTCACCTGGCGCATCCCGATGGTCCTGCGCTGGTCGGACGGGCGGCAGATCCGCACGACCCGCGTGCTGCTCGCCGAAACGTCGCAGCTCGTGAAGCTGCCGGCGAAGCCCGAGTGGGTGATGCCGAACGGCGGCGGGCACGGCTACTTCGCCTGGAGCGCGCCGGGCGCGATGATCGAAAAGCTCGCGAGCCACGCGCCGCGCGACCTTTCGGCGCCCGAACGGGTCTCGTTCCTCGGCAATCTGGACCTGCTGCTCGAAGCCGGCGAGGTGCACGGCGACTCGTATCTGGCCGCGCTGGCGCGGTTCGGCGGCGATCCGGAGCCGGAGGTCGTCTCGAACGTCGTTTCCTCGCTCGCCGGCGTGCGTCGCGCGTTCATTCCCGACTCGCTGAAAGCGTCGTTCGCGCCGTACGTGCGACAGGTGCTGCAGCCCGCCCTCGCGCGCTTCGGCACCGAGCGCCGGCCCGGGGAGGACGAGGCGATCAGCACGATGCGCGGGCAATTGCTCACGATGCTCGCGCGCGCCGGCGAGGACGGGAAGGTCGAGGCCTTCGCCCTCGACGCCGCGAAGCGCTATCTCGCCGACTCGAGCAGCGTGGATCCGGGCATCGTGGACGCGGTGCTCGATCTGGCCGCCGGCCGGGGCGACGCGGCGATGTTCACCGAGCTGCAGCACCGCTATGAGAGCTCCACCGTGCCGCTGCTGAGGCGGAGGTACCTCGCCACGCTCGGAGCCTTCGAGGACCCGGCGCTCGAAGCCAGGGCGCTCGACTACATCCTCAGCGACGCCGTGCCGGTGACCGAAGGCATGATGATCATGCGCGGCTTCGGTGGAAAGGACGAGGCCGCGGGGGCGCGGCTGTTCCAGTGGATGACGGCGAACTACGACCGCCTCGCCTCGCGTCTGCCCCCGCCGGCGCTGCGGTTCCTGCCGATGATGGGCAGCGGCTGTTCGCAGGAGCGGCTGGCGGCCACTCAGGCCTTCTTCCGGGAGCCGGCGCACGCGGTCCCCGGAGTCGAAAAGACGCTCGAGCGCGTCGCCGACATGGTCCACGGCTGCATCTCGCTGCGCGATCGCGAAGGCGCGGCGGTCGGCGGATACCTGCGCAGCCTGGGAGCGAAGTAGCGCGCCGACCCAAGTCGGGTGCGCGAGTCGCGAAGCCGCCGGACCCGGGTCCGGCGGCTTCGTCTTGAACCGGCCCGGCTACACCACCGCGAACTGCGGGGCCTTCGCGATCGCGCCCGCCTTCACGGCGCGCTCGTAGAGCAGCGCGAGCCCGGCGCGCCCGCGTTCGCCCATGTCGAGCGTCAGGTCGTTGACGTACATGTGCACGAACTTCCTGCCCTGCGGCACGTCGAGTCCGCGGCCGAACTGGAGCGCGTAGCGGATCGCCTCGTCCTCGTGCGCGAACGCCACCTCGATGCTGCGGCGGAAGCCGTCGCTGCACGCCTTCATCAGCGCCGGGCCGAGATCGCGGCGCACGACGTCGAGTCCGAGCGGCACGGGCAGGCCGTCACGTTCCTTCCACAGCTCGCCGAAGTCGAGGACCTTGGCGAGTCCCTCGGCCTCGTAGGTGAGCTGCGATTCGTGGATGATCACGCCGGCCTCGACCTCGCCGCTCAGCACGGCCTCGGGGATGCGGTCGAACAGGACCTCGACGGTCTCGACCCCGGGGACCTCGGTGCGCAGCAGCAGCGCCGCGGTCGTGAGCGGACCCGGGATCGCGACGCGGCGGCCGCGCAGCGATTCCGGCGTGCGTTTCGTCTTCGCGACCAGCACCGGTCCGTAGCCCCAGCCGAAGCTCGCGCCGCAGGCCATGACGGCGTAGCGGTCCGCGAGGTGCGCGTAGGCGTGCGCCGAGCAGGCGGTGATCTCCAGATCGGCCTGCTCGATCGCGCGCACGTTGAGCGACTGGATGTCCTGCAGCACGTGCTCGACGGCGCAACCCTCGATCACGGCTTCGCCGGTGTGGAAGCCGTAGAACATGTACGCGTCGTCGGCGTCGGGGCTGTGGCCGAAGCGGATCGTGCGCGTGGCGGACGGGGCGGGTGCGGTCATGTCTTCTCCAGGGGCTTCGGGGACAGGTACTCGCCGAGGCGGCGCAGCGCGCGCGGCCAGGCGTCGCTGTAGCCTTTCGCGAAGTTCGCGTACAGCGCGGGGTGGCCCATCTCGTGGGTCACGCGCAGTTTCGTGACGCCGGCGGCCGCGGCGAGCGTGAAGGTGATCGTGCCGGCGTCGCGGTTGGGATAGCCCTGATGGCCCCCGCGGCACGCGGCCCGGTGCGGCGGCTCGATCGCGATCCACGTCGCCTCGTACGGCCAGGGCGAGGAGTACGCGCGCCGCCAGCGCATGGTGAGGCGGCCTTCCTCGTGCGGCTCGCTCTCGCACGCGTCGCAGAACCAGCGCTCGAGGTGACGGCCTTCGGTGAGGGCGGCGAACACGCGTTCGGGCGGCGCGGCCAGCTCGGCTTCGAACTCCAGCACGATGTTGGCGCTCATCGGACCCCCGCGCGCGCGGCCGCGGACCGGTTCATCCGGCCCTCGCCGCCCGCCGCTCGCCGGCGCGGCGGAAGAGTTCGGCCCGCAGCTCCCCGAGCCCTTCGCCGGTCGCCGCCGAGACGACGTGGCAGTCGGGGAACTCGACCCGCAGCACCGCCGCGTCGTCGGGAGCGAACCGGTCGCACTTGTTGAACACCATGATCCGCGGCGGGCGTGGCTCGTCGAGGATCTTGTCGAGCACCACGTCCACCGCCGTCAGGTGGCGGCGGAAGTCCGGGTCGGCGGCGTCGGTCACGTGCAGCAGCACGTCGGCCTCGATCGCCTCGACGAGCGTGCTGTGGAACGACGCGACGAGATGATGCGGCAGCTTGCGGATGAAGCCGACCGTGTCGGTCACCAGAACCACCTGCCGCTCGGGGCTCACCATCTGGCGGGTGGTCGAGTCGAGCGTGGCGAACAGCCGGTTCTCGACGAACACGTCGCTGCGCGTGAGGGCGTTGAACAGCGTGCTCTTGCCGGCGTTCGTGTAGCCGACGAGCGCGACGCGGAACTCGCGGCGGCGGCGGTGGCGCTGCGTCTCGCGCTCCTTCTCGACCGCGCGCAGCGCTTCCTTGAGCTTCGCGATGCGGTCGCGCACCAGCCGGCGGTCGGTCTCGAGCTGCGTCTCGCCGGGTCCGCGCGTGCCGATTCCGCCGGCCTGCCGCTCGAGGTGCTTCCACATGCCCATGAGGCGCGGCAGCGTGTACTCCAATTGAGCGAGTTCGACCTGCAGGCGCGATTCCCGCGTGCGCGCGCGGCGCGCGAAGATGTCGAGGATCAGCTCGGAGCGATCAATGACCTTGCACTGCGACGCCTTCTCGAGATTGCGGACCTGCGCCGGCGACAGATCGTCGTCGAAGATCGCCATCTCGGCGCCGGTCGTGCCGACGAGCTGCTTGAGCTCCTCGAGCTTGCCCTTGCCGATGAACGTGGCCGGATGCAGGTCGCCGCGCCGCTGCACGAGCGAGCCGAGCACGCGCGCGCCCGCCGTGTCGGCGAGCAGCGCCAGCTCCTCCATCGAGCGCTCGAGGTGCTCGCGGTCGCGTCCGGCGTGCCCGACCAGCACCGCCTTCTCCCAGCGCGGCGGGCGCGGGACCTCGTAGGGAGTCGCCTTCAATCGAGGGGCCCCACCTCGAGCTCGTACGAGCAGGGCGTCAGGTTCTCGAGCGTGCCGTCTGCGCGCACCGCGACCAGGTCCTCGATCCGGCAGCCCATGCCGCGCGAAGGGTAGTAAAGCCCCGGCTCGACCGACACCACGTGGCCGGGCTGGAGCGTCGTCGTGTTGCTCGGCGGCCCGCCGAGGCGCGGTCCTTCGTGCACCGCGAGCCCGACGCCGTGCCCGAGGCCGTGCACGTAGCCTTCCGTCGTGCTCGCGTCCTTGCGGAGGGTGGCGTGGCCCTGCCGCTCGAAGATGTCGCAGGTCATTTCCTGGTAGGAGCGGCACGGCTCGCCGGCCTTCATCGCGGCCATGACCTTGTCGAAGTTCTCGCGGCAGTCGGCGTACATCTTCTTCACCGCGTCGGGGGCCCTGCCGACGACGAACGTGCGGGTCATGTCGGTGTGGTAGCCGCCGCCGGCCTCGCCCGGGAAGATGTCCACGATGATCGTCTCCCCGCGCCGGATCGCCTCGCCGTCGTTGCCGCGATTGTGCGGCACGCCCGCGTCGCGGCCCATCGCCACGATGCTTTCGCCGTCCTCGGCCAACCGGTGCTCGGCGAACGTCCGGTGGATGAGCGCGCGCACGTGTCCGAGTCGGGCCACGTCGTTGACGCCGTCGGTCAGATGACCGTTCTTCGGCCTGAGCGAACCCAGGTACTTCGCGACCCGCTGCATGGCATCCACCACGCCGCGCGAACACCTGCGGATCGTTTCGAGTTCGCCGTCGTCCTTGGTCGCCATCGCCTCGGCGAGCACGTCCGGCTGGCGGCCGTCCACGACGATGGCCGGGGCGAGCCCGCGCAGGTGCGAGAGCATGGACCACGCGAAGCCGAGCGGCGCCTCGCCGGTGAACGCGACGCTGCCCTCGATCCGCATCTCACCCGCGAGCTTGGCGATCATGTTCGCGGACGCCTCGGCCTGCGAGTCGGCGCTCTTCAGCATGGCGAGGAAGCCGTGCTGCGAATAAGTGGACCAGTCGCCGCCCGACAGCGCGGCCTGGTCGCGCTCCATCGGGTCCACGACCAGGTGCGAGCGGCCATCGGCCGCGCGCAGGTAGAGGCCGTGATGGATCTTCTGACCCGAGCACCAGTACATCGCCGGGCTGTGGTGATCGTGCGCCAGCACGACGAGGCCGGCGAGGCCGCGCTCGCGCATGAGGCGGTCGAGATCGGTGCGCAAGAGGAGTCCTCCGAATCAGGGCGCGTCGCGGGACCGGAGCAGGTCGGACCGGGGGGCGCGGCGCACGGGACGGGCCGGACATGGTAGGCCACGAGCCGGGGGGCGGGAAAGGCAAGGAACGCCCGGGCCGGTCCGGATGCAAGGCTCGCCTCTCGCGCCCGCGGGGAGTCGCGCTTTCGCCCCCGCTACTCCTGTACCCACGCCTCCGAGCGCTCACCCCTGCGGCCGCCGCCCACGCGGCGGCCGATCAGGACCACGGCCATGCCGAAGACGAAGCCGCCGATGTGCGCCCACCAGGCCACGCCGCCGCCCGAGGCGCCGATGGACAGCGTGCCGGTGAAGATCTGGATCACGAACCACAGTCCCAGCACCAGCAGCGCGGGCAGCGCGACGATCTGGAAGAACACGAAGATCGGCACCAGCGTCACCACTCGCGCGCGCGGAAACAGCACGCCGTAGGCGCCGAGGACCGCGGCGATCGCGCCGCTGGCGCCGACGGTGGGAACGGGCGAGCCGAGGTTGAAGACCAGGTGCACCGCGGCCGCGGTGAAGCCACCCGCCAGGTAGAACAGCAGGAACTTCCAGTGGCCGAGGCTGTCCTCGACGTTGTCGCCGAAGATCCACAGGTACCAGAGGTTCCCGAGCAGGTGAATCCAGCCGCCGTGCAGGAACATGGAGGTGAACGCCGTCGCCAGGGTCGGGGCGAGCGGTTCCGCGCCCGCGAACGCGTACGAGAAGCGCAGCGGCACGAGGCCCCACCACTGCACGAACGCGCCGAGCGCTCCGCCGAGCGAAAGCTCGAAGACGAACGCGACGACGTTGACGGCGATCAGCGTGCGCGTCACGACCGGGACGCTTTGCGAAGGATTGTCGTCGCGCAGCGGAATCATGGGTGAGGCAAGGTACCGCGAACCGGACGCATCGCGCGACCGTGCGCTTCGCACGCACGGTTGACGCTCCCCGGACAGGCTCCTATCCTTCGCGGCACTGCTGACGGTCGCCTCTGAATCGCCGCGCGCCGCGCCGCATCAATTGCCGGCGACGAGAGGTTTCGAACCCCTTCCTTCCTGTCGGGAGTTGCCATGTCCAGCGCGCCTGCGGTCAACGACACGAATTTCGACGCCGAAGTGCTCAAGTCGAGCACGCCTGTCCTGGTGGATTTCTGGGCCCCGTGGTGCGCCCCGTGCCGCGCCGTCGCGCCGACGGTGGACGCGATCTCGAAGGAGTTCGCGGGCAAGCTGAAGGTGGTCAAGCTCAACACCGACGAGTCGGGAGAAGTGGCGATGAAGTACTCGGTCACGTCCATCCCGACCCTCATGGTCTTCAAGGGAGGCGAGATGGTCGAGCGCGTGCTCGGCAACCGCTCGAAGGCGGACCTCGTCTCCATGGTGTCGCGCCACCTGTAGACTGTCCCCGGCGGTCCGGCGATCGCAATGCGACGCCGGGCCGCCGGACGTCTCCAGGACGCGATCCTTCGCTCGCACGAAGGGAACCCGGCCCGCGGGGAAGCCCGCGGGCCGTCGTTTTCCGGAGTGACCGTGCGGGCGGCGAACCGCGGCTCTCCCGGGCGGAAGGCCCGGGTCAGCCCGCCGCGGCGACCAGGGCGAGGGCGCGCGGCAGCCGTTCGGCCACGTCGCCGGCGGAAAGGCCGACGGGGCCGACGTCGGCGGCGGCGAGATCGCCGGCAAGCCCGTGCGCGAAGACCGCGAGGCGCGCCGCGTCCCAGGGCGGCAGCTTCTGCGCGAGCAGCGCCGCGATCGCGCCGGTGAGCACGTCTCCCATGCCGGCGGTCGCCATGCCCGGATTGCCCGTCGGGTTCACGCACGCTCCGCCTTCGGCGTCGGCGACCACGGTCGGAGCGCCCTTGAGCACCAGCACGCACCCCCAGCGCCGCGCCCACTCGCGGGCGGCGTCGATGCGCCGCGCTTCGAGAGCCGCGGGGGATTCGCCGGTGAGGCGTGACATCTCCCCGAGGTGGGGCGTCAGGACGCGCGGCGCGCGCGAGCCGCGCAGCATCGCCGCGAGATCGCCGTCGGGGGGTGCGAACGCGTTGAGTCCGTCGGCGTCGAGCACGACCGGCAGCTCGAGCTTCGGCAGCAGCAGGTGCGCGAGCCGGACCGCGTCGCCGTGGCGCGAGAGCCCCGGGCCGACCGCGACCGCGTCGCAGCGCGAGGCTTCGGCGAGAATGCGCGGCAGCGCCGTGGCGGTGAGCGAGCGATGCACGCCTTCGCCGCACGCGACGGGCATCTGCTCGACGAGGTGCGAGGCGAGCACGTCGCACAGGCTCGCGGGCGCTGCGACACGCACGTAGCCGGCTCCCGCGCGGCTCGCGGCGCGAGCGGCCAGCACCGGCGCGCCGATCATGCCCTGCGCGCCGCCCACGACCAGGACGCGGCCGGCGGCGCCCTTGTGCGCGCGCGGGTCGCGGTGCGGGCCGAGGCCCGCGAGGGTCGCCGCTTCGGCCAGCTCGACGCCCTGCACGCCGGCTTCCCGGGGCGCGAGGAGGCCGATGTCCACGACCTCGAGCTCGCCGCGGTGCGAGCGGCCCGGGAACAGGAAATGTCCGCGTTTGGCGTGCCCGAACGTCACCGTCAGGTCGGCCTGCACCGCCGCTCCGGCCGCCGCTCCGGTGTCGGCCGAGACGCCCGTCGGCAGGTCCACGGCGACGATGCGCGTGCGGGTTCGGCGCAGCAGGTTCAGCGCCCCGCACGCGGTCGCGATGGCGCCGCGCGGCTCGCCGGTGGCGCCCGTTCCGAGCAGCGCATCGAGCGCGAAATCCCAGCGGTCGGCGCCGCTCACGAGGTCCGCGACCCCCGCGTCGTCGCCCACGAACCACGGCCGCAGCCCGGCGGATTCGAGCTTTGCCAGATGCGCGGCCGCGTCGCCGCGCACCGCCTCGCGCGCCGCGAGCACGCCGACGCCGACGCGCGCGCCCATGCCCGCCAGGTGGCGCGCCGCCACGAGGCCGTCGCCGCCGTTGTTGCCCGGCCCGCACAGCACCAGCACGCGCAGCGCGAGCGGCGAACCGAAGCGGCGCCGCAGCGCCTCGGCGACGCCGCGGCCGGCGCGCTCCATGAGCGTCCCGCCGGGCACGCCGCCGGCGATGGTCGCGGCGTCCAGCGCCCGCATCTCGGCGGCGGTCAGCAGCAGCATGGGGTCACGCGTGGGACCGGTTCGGCGGGCCCGGGCGGAGAAGCGCCCGGCGACGCCTTCGCCGGCGGCCGTCAGTGCCGCCGGCCACGCGCCCGGGCGTCGCCCGCGAGGTCGCGCTTCAGCACCCGCGCGTACTCCGCGTCGCGCTCGACCCGCGCGAGCAGGTCGGGGTCGGAGGACAGGAACGGCAGGTCGAACAGCTCCGGTTCGGCTTCCTGGATGGTGTAGATGTGCTCCTGCTCGTGCCGCTGGAACTGGCTCGCGCGCTCGAGATTGTCGAACGACTTGCCGGGCAGGAAGCGCTCGTTGAAGACGTCGTAGACGTAGACGTGGATCTTCTCGTCCGCCTTCGCGCCGTCCGGGGGCGGATACACCTTCACGCGGGCCGCGCGCACCTTCGCTGACGACATCCGTTCTCCTTTCCCGTTCAGGCCGCCGGGGAGGCGGTCCCGTTGAGCGTATCCACGATCCGCACCAGCTCGAGCAGGTCGTTGATGTCGTAGTCCGCGCCCGAAACCTGCGTGTCGAAGGTGTCCCCGTAGCGCGCGAACACGGTCTTCATTCCGAGGCCCTTGGCGCCCACCACGTCGCGCTCGGCCCAGTCGCCGATCATCATCGCCTCGCGCGGCTCGATCCCGAGCCGCTGCAGCACCTCGCGGAACGGCGCGGGCGCGGGCTTGCGCTCGCCGGTGTCGTCGAACGTGACGACCGCGTCGAAGACGTGCTGCAGCCCGAGGCCGCAGAGCCGCAGCCAGACCTGCAGCCGCGGCGCGTCCGACACGACGCCCAGCTTGATGCCGCGCCGCACCAGTTCGAGCAGCGTCATCTGCGCGTGCGGGTAGGGCACCAGCGCGGACTCGCGCGCGCGGCGGTAGGCGACGATGCCGGAGGCGAGGATCTTGGGGTCCACCTCGCCGAACTCGCGCTCGAGCAGCTCGTCGAAGACGCGCTGGAACTCGAGGCCCTTCTCGTCGTACACGGACGCGACCCGTTCGCGCAGGGCGGCCGGAGAAATGCGGAAACCGGCGTCGATCATGCCGTCAATGGCCGCGGTGATCGCCGCCTCCTTCATGCGCATGAAGTCCGTGAGGGTGTTGTCGAGATCGAAGACGATCGCCCGGATCACGCGTTTCGCGCCCCGCTCCCCGCTCACTTGGTGGACTGGCCCACCGTCCGGCCCAGGCTGATCTCGCCATTGTCGATGCGCACGTTGAACCCGCACCCCGGGTTGCTGCAAACCCACGCCTTGTAGGTGATGGGCGCGCCGTCACGCCCGTAGTCCGACAGCGGAAGCAGCACGCCCTTGCCGCACTTGCTGCAGGCCGGAAACTCGTTCATCCCATGCCCCCCTCCCCGTGCCGACCGCAGGGCGCGATCGCGCATCGGCATTTTCGGCCGCCCCCCGGATCGAGTCCAGCGCTTTGTCGGCACGCGGCGCCGCATGCGGCAGGACGGCTCGCATCGGCGAACGCCGCTCGCTCCGGACACCGGCTCCCGAGCGCGGCGGAAAGGCCCCGCCGCGATGAAGACGGCCTGCGTTGCGACGAACGCGGCACGACGCGGCGCTTTGGGCTCGCCGGCCCGTGGCGTGGCGGGATAAACTCGTCGCCGCCTGTCTCGACTTCCCCCGTGGTCCGAGCTCCGAGGTCCATCCCGTTGGCGAAGGCGCGCGTCCTGTTCCTCCGATTTCGACTGTTCCTCGTGCTCGCGGCGCCGGCCCTGTCGTGGGCCGCCCCGGCGCACGCGGTGCTGGACGTGGAGAACCGCGGGCCGACGCTGTCGGCCGGCGCCTTCGCGATGCGGGTGACGAACATCGGCAGCCTCGGCAATCCGTTCTTCGAGCAGGGCCGGTCGTTCGACCCGTCCTTCGAGTACCCGCGCGGCAGCGGCAACGAAGGCCTCAAGCACGCCGACCTGTGGGTCGGCGCGCGCGTGCCGTCGCTCGGGACCTACCGCGTCTCGGGCGGTCCGCTGCTGGAGTGGCGGCCGACGCTGGATCCGCAGGACCGCGTGCGCACCGCCTTCGGCGGGCAGTTCGGGGCGCAGCCGTTCGTGGACGACGACGGCGACGGCCGCGTGGACGAGGAGGTTCTCAACGGTCGCGACGACGACGGGGACGGCGAGCGCGACGAGGACCTGGGCATTTCGGCGGCGCAGGATCTGTACGCCGAGTACGTGGACGACCGTCCGGAGGCGGTGGCGTACGGCTACCCGGGCGGCGAGTCGCACGTGCCCATGCACCTGGACGTGAAGCAGGAGGCGTTCACCTGGTCCATCCCGGGCTACGACCGCATCGCCGGGGTGCGGTTCACGGTCACGAACCACGGCGTCGAGACGCTGGAGGAGGTGCGGCTCGGGCTGCTGGCCGATCTCGACTCGCGCGGCCCGGGGCAGGCGGGCGGCCACCTGAACGACCGCGTCGGCACCGAACGCTACGAGGTGCTCTACAACGACGGCGTCTCCTCCGTGCCCAGCTTCAACGCCGGCTACTACGGCGGCGACTACATCCCCTGGTCGAAGCCGTGCATCGGCTCGCTCTCGGGCGAGTGGCCGGTGGTGTTCGACGGCGTGGACCCGACGCTGCCCGCCTTCGGCGTGCTGCCGCTGCGGCACAGCCTCGATCCGATGGGTGTGCTGCGAAAGTCCGGCCTGCTCGATTTCACCTACGACCCGTACGTGAACGGGCTCGGGTCGTTGTCGTTCCGCTACTCGCTGGTGGCGATGGAGCTGCCGCCGGGCGAAGGCGGGCCGCCGATCTTCGATCCCGACCGCTACGAGCTGCTGGCCGGCCGCTGGCCGGGCCCGCGCGACCTGAACGCCGCCCACGACTGGGGCGTGATGATCTCGTGCGGGCCGTTCCCGAAGATGCCGCCGGGGCAGTCGTACTCGTTCGACGTGGCGTTCGTCTGCGGCCCCGACCGCGATTCGGTCGCGAGCGGTTTCGCCCGCGCCGTGAGGCTCGAGCGCGGCAACTGGGTGAACCTCCAGCCGGACACCTCGCAGTCGCTCGTCGGCCAGATGGCGGTGGGCCGGAGCGGCTTCACGGGCCACGAGACCTGCTTCGAGGCGCCGCCGGGCGTGCGGGTCGTCTTCGATCCCAACTGCTGGCAGAAGTTTCCGCAGCACGGCCAGTACATGGAGCCGCCGGCCGAAATCACCGACGCTCTCGAAACGGTGATGCCGCACGGCAGCTGCCTGTGGGTGGACGCGGACTGCGACGAGTGCACCGGGTTCGGCGGCAACGAGACGCAGGCCCACTGGGCGGATCCGGCCTCGGTGCCGCCGGCGCCCGCCTACCGCGCGGTGGCGGCCGACCACGCGGTGACCGTGCAGTGGGACAACTCGCCGGAGGTGCTCGTCCGGGCGCCGGTGGCGCCCGGGGTGACGTCCTCGCCGGTGACGTTCAAGGGCTACAACCTCTACCGGCTGTCGGACTGGCGCCGAAAGCAGCTGCTGCCCGGGCCCGAGAGCTTCCAGCTGATCGCCTCGTTCGGGCTCGACACGCTCAACGGCGAGCAGGCGCTCGCGCAGGCGACGGATTCGACCGTGGACTGGAGCCGGATCACGTTCGGGGCGAAGCAGTACCCGATCGGGCGCTACCACTTCACCGACACCCGGGCGCTGAACGGATTCGACTACCTCTACGTCGTGACCACGGTGGGCGAGCGCTCGGTGCAGCTGACACCGACGCTCCGGGTGACGCAGCGCTTCGAGAGCCCGATCGTGAGCGCGCTGGACTCGCTCGTCTCTCCGCGCGCGGAGGCGCAGGCGGGCGGCGGCGTGTGGGTCGTCCCGAACCCGTACCGCGCGGGCGTCGCGTGGGATCGTCCGGCGATCGCGGGCGACCCCTTCGGCCGGCACCTCGACTTCATGGGAATGCCGCGCGCGCCGAGCCGGCTCAAGGTCTTCACCGTCTCGGGCGACCTGGTGTGGGAGACCGATCACGACGGACGTTCCGGCGCGGGCGAGGTGCGGTGGAATCTGATCTCGCGCAACGGGCAGGACGTCGAATCGGGCATCTACGTCTTCAGCGTGGACTCGCCGCTCGGCCATCAGGTCGGACGCTTCGTCGTCATCCGATGAGACGCCTGCGGGGATTCCTGGCGCTCGGCGCGATCGCCCTCGTGGCGACCCTCGCGGCCTGCAGCCGAAAGCACGCCGTCGCGCCGCCGCCGCCGGTGGCGCCCGCGGTCGTCACCGTGCAGCCGCCCGCCCGATCGGCGGGCTACGCCTACGACGGGCAGATCTGGGCGCGCTTCGATCGCGCCCTCGACGCCGGAACCGTGGACACCACGACCGTCTTCCTCAAGCAGGACACGAAACGGATCCCGTGCACGGTCGCCTACGAGCCGGGCAGCCGGCGCATCGTGATCGCGCCCCGCACGCCGCTCGCGCTCGGCACCACCTACACGGTCGTCCTGTCCACGCGCATCGTCGGCAAGGACGGCGCGGCCCTGGCGGCGGACTACTTCTGGCAGTTCTCGACCTCGAGCATCCGTCGCCCGGTGTACCTGAATCCGGTGCCGGGCGAGATCGCGACCCGCGTCGCGATGCTGAGCTGGTCGAGCGAGAGCGCCGTGCCCGGAACGCTCGTCTTCGACGTCCATGCGGGCGACGACTCGCTCGCCGTGCTCGCCCGCACGGCGCCGCTCCTGTATCGCGGCCCCAACGCCTTCTGGCTGCCGAGGACCGAGTGGCCGGCGGGCCGGCGCGTCTTCTGGGCGTTGACGACCACCAACTCCGTCACGGGCGAGCGGTACGACTCGCCGGTCGCCGGCTTCGACGTCGTGCCGGACGACCTGCCGACGCACGTCGTGAACGTCCCGGCGCTCGAATGGGGCGGAAGTCAGCTGGGAAGCGCCACGCAGTTCTGCACGCAGAGCTACATTCCCGCCGGCTCCATCTACCGCAACGCGGTCCGCTTCGACCTCGATCCGGCCCGCCAGGGCAACCGGGTGAAGAGCGCGCGGCTCGTCATGTACGCGCAGAACAACGCCGGCGTGACGCCCTTCGTGTCCGCGTGGGCGTGCTCGCCCACCTGGGTCGCGTGCGCCTTCTCGTCCTCGGCGCCTCCGTACCAGGACACCAGCGGCGCGCTCGCGACGGCGACGTTCGGGTCGGCGCAGAGCGAGATGAACTGGAGTTCGGTGGCGCTCGCCGCGTGGGCCGAGGGCATGCTCCGGCGCGGGGACTTCTCGGGACTCATGTTCACCAACTCGTCCACCACCTCCCTGCGGATCAACACGAACTCCACCTTCTGGCCGCGGCCCGTCCTCGAACTCACCGTTTACGACTGAGCGGACCGCCGCCGGAGATGACAAGCGGACGTGAGGACTGGGACCTTCCCGCGAAACGCGCTTGACCGCGCGACGCGTGAGGACCGAAAACTTCCCCGACCATGCGCGCCACTCCAGACCCGCGATCGTTTCGCGTCGCCCGCCCGCTCCTCGCCCTCGCCGCCGCCGTCCTGCTCGCCGTCAGCGGCGCGGGACAGGCTTCCGCGCAGCTGCTCAAGCCATGGGTGCCGCCGGGAGACTCGCTGATGCGCGACGTCACGACGGCGCGCATGCGGTTCATGCGCCAGCAGGGCGATTCGGTGGGAGGCGACAACTACCTGCCTTACGACGACGTCGGCCGGCTGGCCCGCAAGTTCCTGCGCTCGATCGGGCGGCAGAACTTCCTGCAGGCGCGCGCCATCGAGGCGACCCTCGATTCGCTCGGCTTCGACACCGAGGTGTCGGTGGATCCGAAGCTGCCCGGGGTCGTGCTGCTGCTGGTGCGCAACCCGTTCAGGATCTCCTCGGACGGCGTCGGCTTCCTCTTCTGGAACGTCGGCGACGAACTGCGCATGCAGGGCGCCAGCTTCCCGCCCGCGCGCGACGTGCAACTGCGGACCTGGTTCACTTCGCGGCCGGCGTCGCCGTACGAGGCGTGCGTGATCTTCACCACCCGCGGCTCGCCGCCGCGCGCGTCGCTCAAGCTGTTCCGCATGGGCGCGGACGGCCGCTTCTGGAGCCTCGTCCAGTACGAGGGCAACGCCCCGGACTTCGGCGACCGGGCGCAGCTCTCGTTCGTGGACGCCAATCTCGACGGCCGGCCCGAGATCGTGTCGTACCACCCGGTGGTGGACGACACGTTCTTCGTCATCCGCTCGGGCGCGCCGCCGATCGTCAACGAGTTCCTGTACACCGAGCGACCCGAGGGTTTCGTGCTGCACGACGCGCGCACCGTGCCGGGTCCGGTCGAGACGCTGCGCCTGTTCGCGATGCACCTGGCCTCGCCCGAACCCGAACGGGCGAAGTTCTTCCTGCGTGACCCGGACCGCTACCCGGAGGCTCTCGCGAACGGCTGGACGCGCCTGCGCGGGCGCGACGCCTGGACGGTCGAGTACGGCGAGGCCGACGAAGCGTGGCCGGAGTGGCTCGAGGTCCGCACCGCCTCGCCGGGCGGGGCGAAGCGCTGGATCTTCCGCTTCTACATCGAGGACGGCCGCTGGGTGGTCCGCGACTGGAAGCCCGTGGTCGAGAACCCGGCGCCCGGCGCCTCGCGCGGCGCGCCGCCTTCGGCCGCGCCGGCCGGTCCGCGCCACGGCGCGCCGGCGGACACCTCGCGGGCGGGTCGCCGATGAGCGCGGCCCGCCGCGCGCGCGGCGCGGCCGCCATCGCGGCGCTGCTCGGGCTGGCGATGGCCGGCTCCGGGTGCGACCGCACACCGAGCCTGGTCCCCGCGGGCGCCGACAGCATCCGGGCGAACCCCGACACGCTCGCGATCCTCGCGCGCGCGGCCGCCTCGCGCTGGGACGCGGGCGACGACGAACAGGGCTCCGCGCTCAGCGCGCGCGTCGTGCTCGAGGCGCTGCGCCTGCGGCCGAACGCGCCCTGGCCCGAGCGCTCGCGGGCGCTGCTCGATTCGCTGGGCGTCTCGGCCGAGGTGAGCGGCGACGACCGCCTGGTCGTCGTCAACATGTTCTCGCGCGCCAGCGGCGGCGACGCTTCGTACCCGTACCTGTTCTGGCGCGACGGCGGCCCGCACATGCAGCCGCTGGAAACGCAGGACCTGCGGCTGGTGGCGGTCACCGCGCGCGGCTTCGACTCCGGCGCCGAGGCCGGCGACTCCGCGCGGGCCGCCGTGCTCTGGGGCCGGCGGGTGAGTTCCGGCCAGCAGCCGCTGCTCATGGTCTGGCGGCACGCCAAGGGCGGCCGCTGGGATCTCGCCCAGACGCTCGGCGCCGACTCGCTCGGCGGCGTCGGCACCGGCGAGTTCTCGGGCGCCGACACGAGCCTCGCGCTCACCACGCGCACCTACCGGCCGACGCCGTTCTTCGACGAGTGCCCGACCTGTCCTCACGTCTTCCACGAACGGCGATTCGCCTGGCGACCCGCCGGATTCGTGCGCACCGACGACCAGATCGTGCCTTCGCCCTACGTGGCGTTCACCTCGTTCGTCGCGGCGCTGGTCGCCGACGACCGCGACCTGGCCTCGCGCTTCGCGACCGATCCGTCGCTGGTGGACTTCGCGCGGCGCTACGAGTGGAACCAGTCGGCTCGCGGGCGCTGGCGCGTCGCGCCCGGGACCGCCGACGGCACGACCTCGATGGTGTTCCTGCGCGGCGCCAGCGAGGCCTTCCGCGTCGCGTTCGAGCCGCGCGACGGCGACTGGGTCGTCGCCGGCTTCGAGCCCACCACGGCGCCGATCGAGTAGCGCGCCCGGCCGCGCCGGCGCGGCGCACTTCCCGCTGGACTCCGGCGCGTCCGGACCGGATACTGCCCATGCGTGCAGTCACGGTTCGCCGCTCCGGGGGAACGCCGTCCCATGCAGGCCCGTCCGACCCACTTTCTCGTCGAGGAATCCCGCGAGCGCGGCGCGCTCGCGCGCTGGCTGGAGGACTACGCGGACCGCCGCGACAACCGCGGCGCGCTGGTTCACCGGCACACGCTGCCGGCGCGCCCGGCGCGCTTCGGCGAACTGCTGCCCGCGCTGCCGGCGCCGCTCGCGGCGGCGCTCGGCGCGCGCGGCATCGAGCGGCTGTACACGCACCAGGTGCGCGCGATCGAATCGCTGCGCGCCGGGCACGACACGGTCGTGGTCACCGGCACCGCGAGCGGCAAGAGCCTGTGCTTCCACCTGCCCGCGCTCGAAACGCTGATGCTCGAACCCGGGGCGACCGCGCTCTACCTGTTTCCGACCAAGGCGCTCGCCCAGGACCAGCTCAGGAGCCTCACGCGCCTCGCCGCCGGCGACCTCGCGGTGACCGGGGCGCTGCTCGCCGGCGTCCACGACGGCGACACCGCCGCGCCGACCCGCCGCCGCCTGCGCGAGCAGGCCAACGTGATCCTCTCGAACCCCGACATGCTGCACGCGGGCATCCTGCCGCAGCACGCGAAGTGGGCGCGTTTCCTGCGCTCGCTGCGCTACGTCGTGGTGGACGAGGCGCACGCCTACCGCGGCATCTTCGGCAGCCACGTCGGGAACGTGCTGCGAAGGCTCGAGCGGCTCGTGCGCCACTACGGCGGGGACTTCCGTTACGTGCTGTGCAGCGCGACCATCCGCAACCCGCGCGAGCTGGCGGAAGCGCTGACCGGGCGCGAGGTGGTCGTGGTGGACGACGACGGCGCGCCACGCGGCGCGAAGCACTTCGCGTTCTGGAACCCGCCCTTTCGCGACGAGACGCGCGTCGAGCGCCGCTCCTCGAACGTCGAGGCGTGCGGGCTCGTGTCCGGCCTCATCGAGCGCGGCGCGCAGGTCATCGCCTTCACCAAGTCGCGGGTCTCGGCCGAGCTCGTCTACCGCTACACGAAGGAACAACTCGAGCGCTCGGGCGCGCGGCTGCCCGGCGAGGGCGACGCGCCCGCGGGGATGCGGCCGGCGCCGCTGCACGAGCGGCTGCGGCCGTATCGCGGCGGCTATCTGCCCGAGGAACGCCGGGCGATCGAGAAGGCGCTCTTCGAGGGCGAGCTGCGGGGCGTGATCAGCACCAACGCCCTCGAGCTCGGCATTGACGTCGGCGGACTCGACGCCGCGGTGCTGATCGGCGCGGCGCCGACGCTCGCCAGCATCTGGCAGCAGGCCGGCCGCGCCGGGCGCAGCGGGACGGACAGCCTGGTCGTGCTCGTCGCCTACAACGACACCGTGGACCAGTACCTCATGCGGCGGCCCGAGTACTTCTTCGGCCGCTCGCCCGAGGCCGCGTGCATTGATCCGCACAACCCCTACATCCTCGCGCAGCAGCTGGCGTGCGCGGCGTACGAACTGCCGATCGCTCCCGGCGACGAGGCCGCGTTCGGCCCGCAGACCCGCGACGTGCTGGCGGCGCTCGAGGACGCGGGCGAGACGCGGACGATCGACGGGCGCGCGTACTGGGCGAGCAGCGGGTTCCCCGGCGCGAAGGTGTCCTTGCGCACGATGAGCGACGACACCTACACCATCGTGGACGGCACGCGGGGCAACGCCGCGATCGGCAACGTGGACGCGATCAGCGGCCTCGAGCTCGTGTACCCGGACGCGATCTACCTGCACGAGGGCGGGAGCTGGTGGGTGCGCTCGCTCGACCTCGAGCAGAAGGTCGCGGTCGTCGAGCCGCGCGAAGCCGACTACTACACGCAGCCGGTGCTCGACACGAACATCCGCGTGCGCGGCGACCTGCAGAAGCGCGCCTGGGGCGGCGAGCAGGTCACGTTCGGCGAGCTGACCTACTCGTGGCAGACCATCGCGATGAAGAAGATCCGTTTCCGCTCGCTCGACGCGATCGGCTACCACCCGCTCGAGCTTCCGCGCCTGACGCTCGAGACCGCCGGGTTCTGGCTGGCGCCCGGGGAGGCGACGTGGAAGGCGCTCGCCGCCGCGGGCCACAACCCGTGGGAGGCGCTCTCGGGCGTGCGCAACCTGTTCGTCACGCTGTTGCCGATGATGGCCATGTGTGACCCCGTGGACCTGGGCGGCATGATCGACTCGTCGAACCTCGGCCGGCCGACGATCTTCGTGTTCGACCGCTACCACGGTGGACTGGGCTTCGCGGAGCAGGGCTTCGCGCGGCTGGACGAACTGGCCGGGGCCGCGCTCGCGCATCTCGCCGGCTGCCCGTGCGGCGACGGCTGCCCGGCCTGCGTCGGCACCCCCATTTACCGGCCGGCGCAGCAGCAGGATCTCGACGCGATGAAGAACGTGCGCGACATTCCCGGCAAGGATGCCGTCAGGGCCCTGCTGGAGCGCTGGCTGAAATGACCCGACGCGGAGGACGCACATGACCCCGAAGAAGAGGATCCAGTTCACCACGCTCATCGGCGCGCGCCCCGAGGCGGTCTGGAACACGATGCTGGGCCCCGGGAGTTACCGGGACTGGACCGCCTCGTTCGAGGAGGGCTCCTACTACGAGGGCTCGTTCGACCAGGGCGGGAAGATCCGCTTCCTCACGCCCGGCGGGCGGGGCATGGTCGCGCGCATCGCGACGAGCCGCCCGCCCGCGTACCTTTCCATCGAACACCTCGGTTTCGTCCAGGACGGGATCGAGGACACCACGAGCGACGCCGTGCGCGCCTGGGCGCCGGTGTTCGAGAACTACTCGTTCCGTGAGGTGGACGGCGCCACCGAGCTCGTGGTCGAACTGGACGTGACCGCCGACTTCGAGGATTACATGCAGGAGCGGTGGCCGAAGGCGCTGGTCCGGCTGAAGGAGCTCTGCGAAACGCCGGACGCCTGAGCGGTTCACGACTCCCCCCGGCGCGGGCCGCCGGCCACGCCCGCGCCGCGGGTCGCTTCGCCCGCGTCCGGCGAACGGCTATCCTGTGCGCCCCGCGCACGCCGACGGAGTCCGCGCGGCCCCCCTGCGAAGACCCGCCGAGGAGTCCCATGTCCGAGCACCCCGAGTGGCCGGTCGCGTTTTTCGACGACGACTACCTGCGCATCTACCGGCCGACCTTCACCGCCGAACGCACCGCCACCGAGGTCGCCTTCATCGAGTCGCTGCTCGGCGCCCCCGGCGGCGCGGCGCTGCTGGACCTCGCGTGCGGCTACGGCCGCCACGCGATCGGCATGGCGGGTCTCGGCTACCGGGTCACCGGACTGGACTTCAACCCGCAGTACCTCGCGATCGCCGAGGCGGAGGCGAAGGCCGCGGGCGCGACGGTCGCCTGGCGGACGGGCGACATGCGGGCGCTGCCGTTCGAGCGCGAGTTCGACGGCGCTTATTCGTTCTTCACCTCGTTCGGGTACTTCGGCGACGACGAGAACGAACAGGTGCTGGCCGGGGTGGCGCGGGCGCTGCGGCCCGGCGGGCGGTTCCTGCTCGACATGATGAACCGCGACTGGCTGCTGACCCACCCGGAGCAGCGGACCTGGACGCAGCGCGAGGACGGCTCGCTGTTCATGGAGGAGACCATCCTTGACCTGGCGTCCTCTCGCGTGGTCGCGCGGCAGCGGTTGATTGACGGACGCGGCGGGTCGCAGGTGACGAAGGAGTACTTCCTGCGCGCCTACACCTGCGCCGAGCTGACGTCGCTGCTGCGCCGCCACGGACTGCTCGTGAAGGAAGTCTGCGGCGGCACGGACCGCCGCGCGTACGACACCGAGGCGCACCGGCTGGTGCTCGTCTCGGAGCGGAGCGCCTGAGCGTGGCGGCCGGCGACGCGCTGCGCTCGCGTCTCGGCGAGTTGGTGCGCAGCCGGCGCGGCGGCGCCGGCGGGACGCCGGGCGGCAAGGGCGTCCCGCCGGCGCGCGGTGCGCGCGCACGGAGCGCCGCGGCGCGCGCGACGGGGGTCGAGGCCTTCCTGCCCGGCGGCGAGTGGCGGAACGAGCAGGGCGTGCCGGTGTTCGTGCACGAGCGGCTGCGTTCCGAGATCGAAAAGCCGCGCCCGCACTGGGCGCGACTGCCCGAGCCGCCGACGGGCGAGCCCGAACTGTCGGCGATCGCGGCGATGGGGCTCGAACGCATCCTGTTCCTGGACCTCGAGACCTGCGGGCTCGCCGCCGCGCCGGTCTTTCTCGCCGGCACGATGCACTGGAACGGAACGGATTTCGTCCTGCGTCAGTACTTCGCGCGCGACTACGCCGAGGAGCCCGCGCTGCTGGCGGCGGTGAGCGCGCAGGCGGGCGCCTTCGATCTGCTCGTCACGTTCAACGGCAAATCGTTCGACGTTCCGTTCCTGGCTTCGCGCGCGCTCACGCACGGCGTTCCGCTGACCCTGCCGCGCGCGCACTTCGACCTGCTGCACGCCTCGCGCCGGCGCTGGCGGCTCGAGCTTCCCGACTGCCGGCTGCAGACGCTCGAATCGAGGGTCTGCCGCCGCCGCCGCACCGGCGACGTGCCGGGCTCCGAGGTGCCGGGGCTCTACCACGACTACGTGAAGCGCGGCGACCCCTGGCGCCTGGTGCCTGTCTTTCACCACAACCTGCTCGACGTCATCACTATGGCCGACATCCTCTTCGCCCTGTGCGACGGGCGCGGGCCGCGGCCACCGAGGCGGTCCACCGCTCCGGCGCGCCAGGAGTGACCCCCACGGGCGGGTTCCCCACGGCCGCCCGGCGCCCCCCCCGACAGCCTCGACGGCGGAAACTCGGCCATTGACGGGCGCTCAAAGGGCACCGGATACTTGCGGCGCAGTTCGTCCATCCGTGGGCCGTCCCGTGCCGGGTCTGGTGCGCCAGTGACCGTTGCTGCGAATCTCTCCGAGTTGCCGTTGGCCGCGTCGCTCGTTCGCTCCATCGTCTGAGTCCGCCTCAGCAGGTCCGCCTGCTGAGGCATTCGTGTTAGGGCCCACGTCGTTTCACCAGCATCACCAGGAGGCGAGCGGAAGACCATGGCGACCGGGGAAGACAAGAGCATCACCTGCGTGGACTGTGGAGAGGAGTTCCTCTTCACCGCGAGCGAGCAGGCCTTCTACCGCGAACGAGGCCTGACGAACGAACCGACTCGCTGCAAGAGCTGTCGCGACCGCCGCAAGGCGAGTCGTGGCGCCGCCGGGGGTGGCGGCGGCGGCTACGGCGGTGGTGGTGGTGGTGGCTACGGGGGCGGGGGCGGCTACGGCCGTGGCGGCGGCGGCGGCGAGAAGCAGATGTATCCCGCGGTGTGCTCGAACTGCGGGCAGGACACGATGGTGCCGTTCCAGCCCACGGGCGGACGGCCGGTGCTGTGCCGTGACTGCTTCCAGGCCTCCAAGGGTGGCGGCGGTGGTGGTGGTGGCGGCGGCTACGGCGGTGGTGGCGCGAGGGGCGGCGGCAGGCCTCAGCGCTCGTCGGCCCCGGTGGGCCCGAGCGAAGGCCGCGTGCAGGGCGCCGTAAAGTGGTTCAACGACGCCAAGGGGTTCGGCTTCATCGCCAGCGACACGGGCGAGGACGTGTTCGTGCATTTCTCGGCCATCTCGGGGGACGGCTTCAAGTCGCTGGCCGAGGGCGACCGGGTCGAGTTCGACCTCGTTTCGGGACCGAAGGGCCGGCAGGCCGCCAACCTGATTCGCATCTAGCCCGACCTATTCATGAACCGTGAGCCGAGAGTGACGGATGCCCGTGAAGCGCAAGGAGCAGGGCTGGCCAGCGACGCAGTCGTGTCGGTGACACGTCGAGGAAGCTGGCCAGCCCTGCGACG